>CAKZQE010000274.1 GCA_937139465.1 uncultured Gammaproteobacteria bacterium | reverse complement strand
CTTTTAACCGTTTGGGTGTGGCCGCTGGTTTCGCCTTTGCGCCACAGGGCTTGGCGCGAGCGCGAAAAGTACACGGCGATGCCCTCGTCCAAGGTGAGTTGCAGTGATTCGCGATTCATCCAGGCCATCATCAAGACCTCGCCGGTTGAAGCGTCCTGCGCAATCGCCGGCATCAGGCCGTCGGCATTCCATGCCAAGGTGTCTACATTCATCGCTCGATTATGACCGTAACAGGCTGACAATGCCTAGCCCGGCGAAGGCGGCGCCGAGCCACGGCCACTGCGCGGCGGTGTCGGGCAGGGCCAGGGCGGTGTAGGCGACGCCAGCGCCAAGCACAATCCACAAAAGGCCCATGCGTTGGCGCCGGCTGCGCGCAATTAAGGCATCGTGGAGCTGAGCGTTGAACGCGCGTTGCTCGACCAGCGCCCGGTCCATATGCGCAAGGTGCTTGGAGGCATCCAGCAATTGCTGGGGCACGTCGGGCAGCTGCGTCAGCCAACGCGGGCCCTCGACCTTGATGGTGTTGATCCAGGCTTTGGGGCCGATACGCTCGTTCATCCAGTCTTCCAGGATCGGCTTCCCCGTCTCCCACAGATCCAGCTCGGGCGACAGCTGCCGGCCCAGTCCTTCAATGTTTAGCAGCGTCTTTTGCAGCAGCACCAGCTGCGGCTGCACCGGCATGTTAAAGCGGCGGGCGGTCTGGAACAGCTTCAGCAACAGGTGCCCAAACATGATGTCGCCCAAGGGTTTCTCAAAAATGGGTTCACAGACCGAGCGAATGGCACCCTCAAGCTCACCAATGCGGGTGTCCTTGGGGACCCAGCCGGATTCGACGTGCAAGCGGGCGACCTCACGGTAATCACGGCGAAAGAACGCCAGCATGTTCTGGGCGAGGTAGTTTTGATCTTCTTTTTCCAGGCTCCCCACAATGCCGCAGTCGATGGCGATATATTTGGGGTCGGCCGGGTCTGAGATGTCGACAAAGATGTTGCCCGGGTGCATATCCGCGTGGAAAAAGCTGTCGCGAAAGACCTGAGTAAAGAAAATTTCGACGCCGCGGACGGATAACTTTTTCATGTCGGTGCCGGCGGCGCGCAGGGTCTCGATTTCTGCCACGGGGATGCCGTAGATGCGCTCGGTGACCAGCACGTTCTGGCGTGTCAGGTCCCAATAGACCTGTGGCACGTAGAGGTCGTCGTTGCCTTCAAAATTGCGCCGAAGTTGCGACGTATTGGCCCCTTCACGGGCCAGGTCGAGCTCATCGAGGATGGTGGCTTCGTAGTCGCTAACGACTTCTTTTAGCCGCATCCGCCGGCCGTCGGCACTGACCCGTTCAAGCACATTCGCCAGCGTGTGCATCAGGCGTAGGTCTTTGCGAATGGTGCGCTCGATGGTTGGGCGTACGACCTTGACGACGACTTCCTCGCCGCTGATCAGCGTCGCTGCGTGGACCTGTGCCACCGAGGCCGAGGCCATGGGTTCGGTGGAAAATTGAGCGAAGGCGTCGCCGACGGGTTGGTCCAGAGCGTCCTCAATGATGCGCCGGGCGGTGTCACCGGAAAAGGGCGGTACCTGGTCCTGCAGTTTTTTCAGCTCGTCCGCCACATCCGGTGGCAGCAGGTCGCGGCGGGTACTCAGGGCCTGGCCGAACTTAACGAACACAGGGCCCAGGGCTTCGAGGGCCAGTCGCAGGCGCTCACCACGGCCGTCGCTGGATCCGCGCGGCACCATGCCCAGCACCAGCCCGAGCAGGCCGGTTTTGGCCCGGGGCAGGAACACCTGCAGCCGGAATCGGAGCATGACCCAGACGATGCGCAAAAGGCGTAGGTAGCCGGTCATGGGGTTTCCTTGGTGCGAATGGCGCGTTCGAGGCGGTCCAGGCGGTTGCGCAGGGCCCGAGTGCGATCGCCGAATTCGTCCAGCTCGGCGCGAGTAAGGACCTGGGTCTGCTCGTGTTTAACGTAGTCGCGCACCTGTTCGCGGCCGTTGCTAGCCAGATCGAGCATCGGCCGGACGATGGCTTTGAGGGTGCTGGTGACGGCGCTGGCGGCGGGGTCACCAAATTTCACCGACAGCTCGTGTTCAAGGTCGATGTTGAGCTGGCCGAAGGCATCACTGAGTGCTTTGAGCACGCCGACGGAGCCCTCGACGCGAATGCCGTCCATCACCATGGCGGGTTTGCCGGAGGCGGTGTCACGAGCGAACTGAATCAGGGCGCCAAATTCGCCCTCGACCCGGACGTCAGCGGGGGCGCCTGCTGGCTCCAGGTATGGCAAGCCGCCCTCGAAGCACAGGCGAACCGCTAGCGGGCTGCCGCTTAGCCGCGCTTCAAGGGAGCGCCCATTGACCGCAGCAAAGGCGTCGCCGGCGTTGCTGTCGAGCTTCCACACCTGGTGCAGGAGGTGCTGAGCCGCCGCTAACGCCATCACCCAGGCCGGGTTTGAACTCATTTTACGAAACCCGTGTGCAGCGCAACGATGCCGCCGGTTAGGTTGGTGTAGCGAACCTCATCAAACCCGGCCTCGCGCATCATCTGCGCCAGTTGGTCCTGCCCGGGGTGCATGCGAATGGATTCAGCCAAGTAGCGGTAACTGTCCTCGTCTTTGGCGACGAACTTGCCGATTTTTGGCAGCAACTTGAAGGAGTAAAAGTCGTACAGCTTCGCCAGGGGCTCGAAGGTGGGCTGGGAGAACTCCAGCACAAGGGCACGACCGCCAGGTCGCAGCACGCGGCGCATTTCACGGAGGGCGTTCAGTTTTTCGGTGACGTTGCGAAGCCCGAAGCCAATAATCACGCGATCCAAGCTGCCGTCGGCAAAGGGCAGGTGCTCAGCGTCCATGCAGACGACGGGGACGTCCGTGACGCCCCTGTCGATCAGGCGGTCGCGGCCAACGGCGAGCATGTTCGGGTTGATGTCGCCGATAAAGAGTTGGCCAGTGTCACCAATGCGAGGTCTGATTAGCAGGGATAAATCACCCGTGCCGCCTGCCAGGTCCAAGACGCGCTGGCCCTGGCGCGGTGCCAGGTATTCGATGGCGATACGCTTCCAAATCCGGTGGACGCCCATGCTCATCAGGTCGTTCATGATGTCGTAGCTGGGGGCGACCGAGTCAAAGACCTGGCCCACGTGCTTGACCTTGTCCTCGACTGGGACGTCCTTAAAACCAAAGTGGGTGGTGTTTTCGCTCATGCCGGCTCCTAAATGCGGGGCGCAGTGTAGCACCCCCAGTGTTACGTCAAGTCATCATGACTCGGTTTTAACGCTGAACAGTTTTACGGCGCCACCACCGCGTTGTTTGCCAGCGCTGTCCAGTGCAGCCAGGTACTGATTCCACAGGCTGTCGTGACGCTCGGCGAAGTCCCGAAGCAGCACCCAGGAATAGATGCCGCTGTCGTGGCCGTCGTCAAAAATCAACTTGGCGCCGTAGTTGCCCACCGGCTCCATGCGCACGAAGCCGACGTCGCGTTTGCCGTCGACCAACACGCCCTGACCCGGGCCGTGGCCCTGAACCTCGGCGCTGGGTGAATGCACGCGCAGGAACTCAGCGCTGAAGCTGGCGCTGACGCCGTCGTCCCAGCTGACTTCAAGCAGGGCGCTGGCGCGGCGCATGTTTAGGTGAGTAATGGCGCTCACAGGATGTACTGCGACAGGTCTTCGTTGGCCGCCAAATCCGACAGCCGGGCGTTGACGTAGTCGGCGTCAATCACCAGTGGTGAGGCCTGCGCGCCGGTGTCGAAGCTGACGTCTTCGAGCAGCCGCTCAAGCAAGGTGTGCAGGCGTCGGGCGCCAATGTTTTCGACCCGTTCGTTGACCTCGGCGGCCAGTTCGGCCACGCGCCGAATGCCAGAGTCGTCGATCGATAATTCAAGGCCTTCCACACCCATCAGGGCTTGGTATTGCGCGACCAGGTTGAAGTCAGGCTCGGTGAGGATGCGGCGGAACTCATCCGGTCCCAGTGCGTCCAGCTCCACCCGAATGGGCAAGCGTCCCTGCAGCTCTGGGATCAAGTCAGACGGCTTGGACAGGTGAAATGCGCCCGAGGCGATAAACAGGATGTGATCGGTTTTGATCGGGCCGTACTTGGTGTTGACCGTGGAGCCTTCAATCAGCGGTAACAGGTCGCGCTGGACCCCCTCGCGGGAGACGTCGGCGCCGCCGGTTTGGCCGCCCCGTACAACCTTGTCGATTTCATCGATAAAGACGATGCCGGATTGCTCGACCCGCTCGATGGCGTGGCTACGGACGTCCTCATCGTTAATGAGCTTTTGCGCTTCTTCGGCTTCCAGCAGGCGCAGGGCCTCTTTGACACTTAACCGGCGCTCGCGCTTGGCACCCTGGCCTAGGTTTTTGAACAGCCCCGAAAGCTGGTCAGCCATCTCCTCCATGCCCGGTGGGGTCATGATGTCCACACCCGGTTTGCCAATGGCGACGTCCAGTACCACCGTTTTGTCGTCCAGCTGGCCTTCGCGGAGTTTTTTACGGAACAGCTGGCGGGTGCTGTTTTCCGAGTCCGCCTCGCGCACGGGCTCGTTGCTACGGGCTGGCGGAAGCAGGGCGTCGAGCACGCGCTCTTCGGCGGCGTCCTTGGCGCTGTTGCCGACCTCGGAGGCGGCTTTGGCCTGGGTTTCCTTGATGCTCGATTCGACCAGGTCTTTGATGATGCTGTCGACTTCGCGGCCGACGTAGCCGACCTCGGTGAACTTAGTCGCCTCGACTTTCAGAAAGGGGGCGTCGGCCAAGCGTGCCAGTCGGCGGGCGATTTCGGTTTTGCCGACACCGGTCGGCCCGATCATCAGGATGTTCTTCGGCGTCACTTCACGGGCCATGTCCGCGTCCAGCTGACGCCGGCGCCAGCGGTTGCGTAGGGCGACCGCCACGGCGCGTTTGGCGCTGCTTTGACCAATGATGTGCTTATCCAGTTCGGCCACAATTTGTTGTGGCGTCAGGTTACTCATGGCCGAGCTCCATGGTTTCGATAATGTGGTTGTGGTTGGTGTAAATGCAGATGTCCCCGGCAATGGTGAGGGCGCGCTTGACGATGCGTTCGGCGCTCAAGTCGGTTTCATCCAGCAGGGCCCGGGCGGCGGACTGGGCAAAGGGGCCGCCGCTGCCAATGGCAATCAGGCCGTCCTCCGGCTCCATTACGTCGCCATTGCCGGTGATGATGAGGCTCGCGGTTTCGTCAGCCACAGCCAGCAAGGCTTCGAGTTTGCGCAGGCCGCGATCGGTTCGCCAATCCTTGGCTAGCTCAACGGCAGCGCGGGTCAGTTGACCGGAATGCTTGCTGAGCTTTTCTTCAAAACGCTCAAATAAGGTGAAGGCGTCGGCGGTACCGCCAGCAAAACCGGCCAGCACCTTGCCGCCGTGCAAACGACGAACTTTGCGGGCATTGCCCTTCATGACGGTGTTGCCGAGTGTGACCTGGCCGTCCCCACCGAGCACGACTTGGTTGCCGCGGCGGACGGACACGATGGTGGTGCCTCGCATTTGTTCCATGGAATTCTCCCTTGCGCTGTCGGCTGTGGGTGGTGGCTCAGCCGCGCGGTTTCAAGCGTGTGCTAGCGCCGGAGTTCCAAGTATTGGAAGCCGTTTTTGACCAACTGGTCTTGAATAACAAACTGCTCGCGGCGTTTTTCGAAGGGGCCGACGATAAGGCGGTGCCAATCACCGCGAGTCTCGATGACCGGGTTCAGGTTCATCATCAACAATTTCACCTTGGCGGCCTCGGCGTCGCTGGCGCTTCTGAAGCTCGCAACCTGCAGGAACACCTGCCGGTCATCCACCGGACGGTCGGCATTAGGTTTCACATCCACAGCGACTTCGTTTTCGACCAGCAAATCGTAAAAGCGGAAGCTGCCCTTTGGCACGGCGGCCTGCTGTTCAGGGGTTTCCGGTGGTGCCGGGTCGGGCAGCAGCGGCGCCGGATCGCGCAGCCACAGGTGGGTAAAAAATCCCCCCACCAGCGCTGACACGATGGCCAGTACCACCAGCCGAGGCCCCAACCGGGGCATCGGTGACTCGGGCGCGGTGGGCGGCGTTTTGCGGGCGCGGCTCACATCCGCTCCGGTGCACTGGCTCCTAGCAGATCCAGACCGTTGGCGATGACCTGGCGGGTGGCGTGGCACAGCGCCATACGCGCCTGCTTCAGGGAATCGTCGCCCTCAAGCACGCGGGTTGCGTTGTAATACCCATGGAAGCTGGCGGCCAAGTCGTGGAGGTAGTGAACCAACACGTGGGGCGCGCGGTCGTTAGCTGCGCGTTGGATCATGCTCGGAAATTTGCCCAGGGCCTTGGCCAAGTCTTTTTCGTCATCCTGTGTCAGCAGGGCGAGTTGCTCGATGCCCGCGGCGGTGTCGAGCACGCCTCCGTCTTCGATCAGCTTGCGCGTCAGGGCGTGGACCCGGGCGTGGGCGTATTGAATGTAGTAAACCGGGTTGTCTTTGGATTGGCGGGTCGCCAGGTCCAAATCAAAGTCCATGGGCACATCGACTTTGCGCGAGGCGTAAAAGATGCGCGCGGCGTCGTTGCTGACTTCATGGCGCAGGTCCTCAAGGGTGATGAACTCGCCGGAGCGGGTCGACATTTGCGCCTTCTGGCCGTTTCGGAACAGGGAAACGAACTGCACCAGCTGAACTTCAATGCGGGCCGGATCGAAGCCCAAGGCTTCGGTGGCAGCTTTGATGCGCGGCACATAACCGTGGTGGTCAGCGCCCCAAACGTAGATCACACGATCAAAGCCGCGGTTCATTTTGTTGCGAATATAGGCGACATCCGAGGCGAAATAGGTGGTCTCGCCGTTGTCACGCTTTAGCACGCGGTCTTTGTCGTCACCAAACGCGGTTGAGCGGAACCACAGCGCTCCGCCGGTCTCGTAAGTGTGACCGCCGGCGATCAAATCGTTCAGTGCGGCGTCGACATCACCGTTGTCCATCAATGACTTTTCGCTGAACCACTCATCAAAGGTCACCCGGAAGTCGGCCAGGTCATCGCGAATGCCGGCCAAAATGCCGTCCAGCGCCGCGCGGCGGAAACGGTCCCAGCCGTCCTCGCCCAGCAGTGTTTTGCCGCGGCCGATAATGGCGTCGATGTATTGCTCTTTGTCGCCTTCGGGCGCGTCTGCGGGTAGCTCGCTCAGGATCTGTTCTGCGCTTTGTTTGAACTGATCGCCGACCTCATCGGCGAGCTCAATCGCGATGCGTTCGATGTAGTCGCCCTGATAGCCGTTGGCCGGGAAGGGTAATTCAGCGCCGAGGTGCTGTTGGTAGCGCATGAACACGCTGGCGGCGAGGATGTGCATCTGGCGGCCGGCATCGTTGACGTAGTATTCGCGCTGGACGCCGTGGCCGGCGAACGCGAGCACGTTGGACAGTGCCGCCCCGTACGCCGCACCGCGACCGTGGCCAACGTGCAGCGGGCCGGTTGGGTTAGCGGACACGAACTCGACCTGGATTGAATCGTTTTGGGCGTCGCCCTGGCCGTAACGCGTGCCCTGTTCGATGGCGTCGCGAACGGGCGTAAAGGCCGCCTCCTGAGCCACTCGGAAGTTGATAAAACCGGGTCCTGCGATTTCAACGCCGGTGATTTGGGCGTGGCTGGGCAGGGCATCGAGGATGGCCTGTGCGACATCTCGGGGCGCTTTTTTCGCAGGCTTGGCCAGCATCATCGCCAAGTTACTGGCCCAGTCCCCGTGGGCGGGGTCGCGGGTTGGCTCAACTTGGATGCGCGGCTGCACGTCGCTGGCGACTAGGCCGTCGGCGATCAGTTGGTCGAGGGCGGCGCTAAGCAGGTTTTCTACGGTGGCTTTCATGAGGGATCCATTGCAATCAGGCGGCGATTATCAAGCCTAACTGGCAAGGGGTCAAAACAAGTCGTGTGGATCCATGTCCAGACCGCGCCACAGTCGCCGTGGCGCCGGGGGAATGGGTGTCGCCAATGCCGATCGCAGGGTTTTTCGATCCGGCGCTAACAGGAGCAGTTGCGCATGATACTGGCTGGCGCGGCGCTCCATGGGGGCGGGGCTTGGTCCCAGTACTTTTACCTGCGGGTGGCGCCCGGCCATGGCCTGGGCGATAGCCCCGAGGTGGGACAGTGCGACGCCCGGATCCGGGTCGCGGGCACGCCACAGGGCCATGTGGCCGTAGGGCGGTAGACCGGAGCGCTGGCGAATCGCCAGTTCTTGGGTGGCCAAGGCGCGGTAGTCGCCCGCCAATAAATGCGGCCACGCGGCATGGTCCGGTTCGTGGGTTTGAATCAACACGCGCCCGGGTTTGTCGGCCCGCCCGGCCCGGCCCATGACCTGAATCAGGGTTTGGCTTAAGGACTCGATGGCGCGGAAGTCGCCACTAAATAGTTGCTGGTCCGCATCCACGACCACCACCAAGGTAAGGTTGGGCAAATCATGGCCTTTGGCCAGCATTTGGGTCCCGACCAGCACGCGCGGTGCGTTGTCCCGGGCCTGCTCGAGTAATTTTCCCGCGCCGCCGGCACCGGCGGTGTCGCGGTCAATGCGCGTGACCGGGAAGGGCGCCATGGCGTGGACCAGGGACTCCTCGAGGCGTTGTGTGCCCTGCCCAATGACGTCCAAACGCTGTGCGCAGGTCGGGCAGCGGCTTGGCCAGGGCGCTTGATAGTCGCAATGGTGGCACCACAGGCGCCGTGGCTCGAGGTGCACCGTGGGCTTGGCGTCGCAGGACGGGCACTCAGGGTGCCAGCCGCATTGGTGGCACAGCAAAATCGGCGCAAAGCCCCGCCGGTTCAGGAAGATCAGTGCTTGTTCACCGCGTTTTAGGGTGTCCGACACGGCCTGCAAGGCCTGGTCGCTCAGACCGTCGTGCAGGCTCAGACTGCGCAGGTCGACCAGCTCGGTGCGCGGCGGGGTCGCGTTGCCGGCGCGGCGCGTCAGTGTGGCGTGCTGGAAGCGGCCGCGCTCGAGGTTGGCGATGGTTTCCAGTGACGGGGTCGCCGTGCCCAGCACAACGGGGATGCTCAGCCGGTGCGCCATAACCACCGCAAGGTCCCGGGCGTGGTAGCGGGGCGCTTCGGCCTGCTTGTAGCTGGGGTCATGCTCCTCGTCGACGACAATGAGCCCAAGCCGCGGCATCGGCGTCAGCAACGCCGAGCGCGTGCCGATCAAAATGGGCCGCTTGCCGTGGGCCACTTGCGACCAGCCGCTCCAGCGCGCGCCGTCGGCGAGGGCACTGTGCAGGTGAATGACTTGGCCCGGAAAGCGGGCCTCAAAGCGACTGACCAATTGCGGCGTCAACCCGATTTCGGGTACCAGCACCAGCACCTGCTGACGGCGGGCCAATGCACGGTGCGCCAGCTGCAGGTAGACCTCGGTTTTGCCTGAACCGGTGATCCCTTCCAGCAACCACGGACCACTGGACCCATCGATGCGCTCGATGGCGTCGGCCTGTTCTGGCATCAGGGTCGGGCCGGTCTCGGCGGTCGAATCGTCATTGGGCAGGTCCACCGGCTGCAGTAGCCCGGCTTTAATCAGGGTGCGGGCGATCGGCCAGTTAATGGTTTTAAGTCGCTCAATGGGGCAGGGTTGCTGGGTGGCGGCATGGATGCGCAGGCGTTGTTCGCCCCGCGGCGCATCGCCGTGCCACTGATAAGCCAATACCGGTAGCTGTGCCGGGCGGCCGTGACGGCCCCAGGTCGGCAACGCGGTGCGCAGCATGGCTTCTTGCCGGCAGCCGTAATAGTTCGCGGCCCAGCGTATTAAGGCCAACCAATGCGAGTCCCCCAGCGGCTGGGTGTCAATGACCTCCCCAATGGGTTTTAGTGCGGTGGGGTCCTGGGCCTCGTCGTGCCCGAGTACCAGCCCGATTGCCTGGCGGTTTCCCAGCGGAACGCGAACGCGGCAACCGGCGGGAACGGTGCTTGGGCTTAGGTAATCCAAGGGCTCGGGCAGTGGCGCGAGCACAAGAACCTGGTGGCTGATCAAAGCAGTGGCGCTCGTTAATTAAGGAGTGTAGAATCCGCGACCCGATGTGGTGCTAGGCATGGGGCTTAGTAGCGACATCACATGAAAACACCGAGGGCAGTAGCCATGCAAGAAGGTATCCATCCGAATTACGCGGAAGTCGACGTGACCTGCTCATGCGGACACGTACACAAGATTAAAACAACGTTGAAGGACAGCTTCACCGTGGACGTTTGTGGCGAATGCCACCCGTTCTACACCGGTAAGCAGAAAACCTTGGATGTTGGCGGACGTATCGATCGCTTCAACAAGCGTTTCGGTAGCCTCACTGCGAAGAAGTAATTCTCGCAGCGTCCTCGAAAAGCCCCGGCCAGTCCGGGGTTTTTTTTGCCTCCAATTCGCTGCATAGGCGAAAACTCGGCCCGCTGAATTCCAATTCTTATAAATTTGGAATACCTTTCCATTTGTTCTGGTCTGGCGCCGCCAGCCCCTGCCACCCCGACTTGATGGATTCCTGATGGACGACCTAAAACAACAAGCGCTGGATTACCATGCGCACCCCACGCCCGGCAAAATCGAAATTGCCCTGACCAAGCCCACCGACAGTGCCCATGACTTGGCCTTGGCCTACAGCCCAGGCGTCGCTGAGCCGGTGCGCGAAATCGCTCGCGACCCAGAGGCTGCCTATCGCTACACCGCTAAAGGCAATTTGGTGGCTGTGATTTCCAATGGCAGCGCGATTTTGGGGCTGGGCAATTTGGGGCCGTTGGCGTCCAAACCCGTGATGGAAGGCAAGTGCGTTCTATTTAAGCGCTTTGCGAACATTGATGCGGTCGATATTGAAGTGGATGTCACCGATCCACTGCAATTCGTTCAGGTCGCCTCGGCCATTGGCGAGAGCTTTGGCGGTATCAACCTCGAGGACATCAAAGCGCCGGAGTGCTTTGAAATCGAGCGTTTGTTGAGCGAGCGCCTGTCGATTCCTGTGTTTCACGATGACCAGCACGGCACAGCCATTGTTACGGCCGCGGCCATGCTGAACGCACTTGAAGTTCAGAACAAATCCCTCGAGTCGGCGCGGATCGTTTGCCTCGGCGCCGGTGCGGCGGCGATTGCCTGCATGCGGCTGTTGCTGACCTTGGGTGCGAAGCGCGAAAACTTGTTCATGATCGACCGCAAAGGCGTTATCCACCGCGGCCGCGATGACCTGAACCAATACAAGGCAGCGTTTGCGGTCGAGACCGACGCACGCACGCTGGCGGATGCGTGCGAGGGCGCGGATGTGTTCCTGGGGCTGTCGGGGCCGAACTTGCTGAGTCAGGAGAACCTGATGCGCATGGCGCCCAAGCCTGTGGTGTTCGCCTGTTCGAACCCGGATCCGGAGATCGATCCTGAGCTGGCCCATGCCGTGCGCGATGACTTGATCATGGCCACGGGTCGCAGCGATTTCCCAAACCAGGTCAACAACGTGCTGTGCTTCCCCTTCATCTTCCGCGGCGCGCTGGATGCCCGGGCCAGCACCATTAATGACGATATGAAGGTGGCGGCGGTTGAAGCCATTCGTACGCTGACCAAAGAGCCGGTGCCGGCCGAGGTCAGTGCGGCTTACGAGGGTGCCAATTTTGAGTTTGGCTCGGACTACATTTTGCCCAAGCCGATGGACCCGCGGTTGCTGTCGCGTGTCAGTGAAGCGGTCGCGCAGGCGGCACGTGATTCAGGCGTTGCCCGAATCTAGCTAGAACAGTTTAGCGGCGTCTGCGGCACTGGGGGCGCTGCGCCGAGGCTTCGGCGTGCTGGGCGCGCGCTCGTTGCTGGCCGTTGCTGGCACGCCCTCGTCGCCGTCAACGACCTCATCGCCCGGTGTTTTGGCAAACCATTCATAGAGACCTTCACTGCGCACGGACACCTGGCGTCCGGTGCGCGGGTCAATTTTCAAGCGGACCACTGACGGCGGCGCTTCGAGCTCGACCGAGGGGGCGTCCGCCAGCGCGACACGCATGTAATCAATCCAAATCGGCAGTGCGGCGGCACCGCCGTATTCCCGTCGGCCGAGGGTTTCAGGTTTATCGAGCCCGACCCAGGCGCTGGCGACCTGGTCTCGGTGGTAGCCATTGAGCCAGGCATCGACCTGGTCATTGGTGGTGCCGGTTTTGCCCGCGAGGTCAGTGCGCTCAAGCTCCAGCGCACGGCGCCCAGTACCCCGAGACACCACGTCTCTGAGCATCGAGTTAATCAAGAAGTACT
Organism: uncultured Gammaproteobacteria bacterium; assembly: GCA_937139465.1. Lineage (GTDB taxonomy): Bacteria > Pseudomonadota > Gammaproteobacteria > Pseudomonadales > Litorivicinaceae > Litorivicinus. The sequence goes on along the minus strand of CAKZQE010000274.1, from coordinate 7,083 downwards.
CCGCTTCCTCGATTACTTTCGGGGCCCAACGAATATCCAAGGCTTCGGACAGCAGGCGCACCTCTGGTTGGCGCTCCAGCTGAGCAGCCTGAACCGGGTCAACGGGGGCTTCTGGGCACAGATCCGGGCAGGCCACGGCCGGCCGTGTGCGCAGCACCACCGCATTGCGGCTGTCGACCACGCGTTCAATTAACCAGGGTTCGACGCGGTAGCCGCCGTTGGCAAAGCTGGCGTAGCGGCTGGCCATTTCCAGCGGGCTCAGTGAGCCGGAACCGAGCGCAAGGCTGAGGTTGCGGGGGAATTTATCCACCGGCAGTCCCAGTGCTTGCAGCCGCTCGACGGTGGGGTCGATGCCCATTTCGCGAAGCAGGCGAACACTGACCAGATTGCGCGAGCGATACAGGGCTTCACGCAGGCGGGTCGGGCCGTAGAACTTGCCGCCGCTGTTTTGCGGACGCCAGGCACTTTGCAACTCGCCGGACTGAAACACGATCGGTGCATCGTTGATGATGCTGGCCGGGGTGTAGCCGGCCTGCAGTGCCGCGGTGTAAATAAAGGGTTTGATTCCCGATCCGACCTGTCGGTTGGACAGCAGGGCGCGGTTAAATTTGGAGTCGGTGAAGTCAAACCCGCCGATCAGCGCTTCGATCGCCCCGGTCGCCGGCTTTAGGGCGACGAATGCTGCCTGGGCGTCTGGCAACTGGGCTAGCAAGGGTGCGTCACCGGGCGTAAGCCGGACCAGGTCACCCGGTGCCAAGAAGCTCGGATCGGTCGGTGCTTCCCCCAGAACATCTCGGTTGCGCAGCCGGGGTTTGGCCCACTTCATAGCGTCCATGCCCAGCTCAACAGCGCTGCCATCGCGCATCAGCAGCCGTGCTGTGGTGTCCGTGATGGCGGTAACGACCGCAGGTCTCAAGCCGCCGATGTCCGAGCGCATGCCGGCCAGGTGTGCCAGCCAGGCTGCTTCGTCGCCCTCCAGTTGCGCTTCAGCACCGCGCCAGCCGTGGCGACGGTCGTATTCCATTAACCCTTCCAGTACCGCGCGCTGAGCGCTTTGTTGGCGCGCTGAGTTAACCGTGAGGTGGACCTGATAGCCCTGGGTGTAAATGGATTCGCCCAGTAGCTCTTCGAGCTGGTGGCGGGCTTCCTCGGCGACCCAGGGCGCCTCAAAAGCGACTTGCTGCTGGTGAACCGACGCGGTCATGGGTTGACTGCGGGCCGCATCGTGCGCTGCTTGGTCAATGTCCCCGAGCTCAAGCATCCGATCCAGAATCCAATTGCGCCGAATCAGAGCGCGCTCGGGGTTATTAACCGGATTGTACTTTGATGGCGCTTTCGGCAACCCGGCGATCATGGCCGATTGGGCCAGGTCCAACTCGTCCAAGGCCTTGTCGTAGTAAATGGCTGCGGCGGCATGCACGCCGTAGGCCCGCTTGCCCAGATAAATCTTGTTGAGGTAAAGCTCAAGAATTTCGTCTTTGCTCAAGGTCTGCTCGATCTCCAGCGCCAACAAAATCTCTTTGAATTTTCGTGTAAAGGTCTGTTCCCGCGACAAAAAGTAGTTGCGCGCCACCTGCATGGTGATGGTTGAGCCACCGGATTGAATTGAGCCCGTGCTGACGAGCTCGAATGCCGCGCGAATCAGGCCTGTGGGGTCGATTCCGACATGCTCGTTAAAGCGGTCATCTTCGGCGGCCAAAAAGGCCGCAATCAGCGGCTCGGGTACGTCCGCCAATGTGACGGGTGTCCGGCGTTTTTCACCGAATTCAGCCATCAGCAGGCCATCACTGGAATAAATTCGCAGCGGAACTTGCAAGCGAACATCCCGCAACGCCTCCGGTGAAGGCAGTTGCGGTTTCAGGTACGCATAGATTCCAGCCGCTAAAAAGCCGCCTAAAATCAGGCCTGTAAGGCTGAGCAGCAGCAGTGATTGGGCGATTAGTCGCACGCGGTGGAGTCCTCGGTGGGGGCAGTGGAAATTGGATTATAGGGAAGGTTCAGGGTGTACGTCATTTGCGGGGACACGATCCTTGGACTTTACTCATAGAGCTTCGCACATTTTTGCGGGCGTGAACCAAGTCAACCTTCGGGTCGTTAAAGGGTGCCATACGTGTCGATTCTCTCAGGTTCCACTAAGTCATTATTGGGACTGGATATCAGCAGTTCAGCGGTCAAGCTGATCGAACTTTCGAAATCCGGTGGTCGCTACCGGGTGGAGAGCTATGCCGTCGAAGCGCTGGATGCAGGCGCCGTGGTTGAAAGCTCCATCGTTGATACCGAAAGCGTGGGCTTGGCCATCAAGCGCGTGGTGGAGCGTTCGAAGACCCGGTGCAAGTCCGCCGCCGTGGCGGTCTCGGGCGCTACCGTCATCACCAAGCTGATTCAAATGCCGGCGGATTTGTCCGACGCCGAGCTGGAAAGCCAAATCTCCCTGGAAGCGGACCAATATATTCCCTATCCGCTGGACGAAGTGGCACTGGACTTTCGAGTCATGGGCCCGAATGAAAACAACGACAGCCAGGTTGACGTGCTGTTGGCCGGTTGCCGCCGCGAGCATGTGGATGCACGCGAGGAAGCGCTGGAAATTGCTGGCCTAAAGCCGGTCTTTATCGACGTCGAGGCCTATGCGATCGAACGCTCCTTTGAGCTGTTAGCGTCGCAGCTGGACCCGCATGTGGCCGAGGGCGTCATCGGCATTGCCGACGTTGGCGCCACCTCGACCATGGTGGCCACACTGGAACTGGGAGCCATCACCTTTACGCGTGAACAAATGTTCGGCGGGCGCGTATTAACCGAAGAAATTCAGCGCCGCTATGCCCTGTCGCCTGACGAAGCGGGGCTGGCGAAAAAGCAGGGCGGACTGCCGGACGATTACCAAGACGCCATCCTGACGCCGTTTTGCGAGAACATCACCCAACAAATTGGCCGTAGCCTGCAGTTCTTTTTTGCCGGTTCTACCCATTCCTCCCTCGACACCTTGGTGTTGGCGGGTGGCTGCTCGGCCATTGAGGGGCTTGACCGCTTGGTCGGCGAGCGGCTGCAGGTGCCGGTCGTGACCTGCGACCCCTTTGCGGACATGACCACGGCGAAGCGGGTCAACGTGGCGGGGCTGTCTAAAGACGCGCCGGCGCTGTTAATTGCCGCTGGGCTTGCGATGCGCGCCTTTGAGTCTGAGGGCATCAACCTGCGGGCCTGGCGCGACGAGCTACGTCAGACGCAGCAGCGCAGCTTTATTGCGGCCAGCGTGGGTGCCTTGGCGCTGGCTGGGGCCGCCGTTTTTGCTGGTTCCCAGTATCTCAACGCCGAGATACAGGCCCAAAACACGCGCAACAATTTTTTGAAGCAGGAAATCGCCCGCGTTGACGCGCAGATCGCCGAAATTCGCGAACTGCGAGAGCTTCGCGGTCAGCTGGTCGACCGTATGCAAGTGATTCAAGACCTGCAGGGGCGCCGCTCTGAGATTGTCTATGTGTTCGATGGCATGGTGTCTACGCTGACCGACGGCACGGTCTACACCAGCCTGGCCCGACGTGAAAATCAGATCACGCTGACGGGCTTGGCCGAAAACAACAACCGAATTTCCAACCTGATGCGTAGCATCGACGGTGCCGATTGGTTTACGGACCCGAACTTGACCAAGGTCATCGCCGAAAAGAGTGGCGAATTGCCGAACCGGTTTGATTTGTCCGTGGCCCTGACCAACCCTGCATCGGAGGGGCAACCATGAAATTAGTCAGTGACCTGAAGGGGTTTCGCACCGAAGACATGGACCTTAATAGCGGCGGCAGCTGGCCGTTGTTGGTCAAACTGATTTTTTGGGCGCTAATGGCAGCGGCGGTAGTCGGTGCGGGCTGGTGGTTTCACATCAAGGGCTTGCAAAGCACCGTCAGCCGCGTTCAGGCCGAGGAAACCAGTCTGCGGCAAGCCTTCGAAGCCAAGGCCTTTCAGGTGGCGAACTTGCCAGCCCTGCGCCAACAGATGACGGATATGGAGGCTCAGTTCGGTGCGCTGCTGCGTCAGTTGCCAAGCGACACCGAGGTTCCCGGGCTGTTGGAAGACATCACCAGCACCGGCACCGGCGCAGGCCTGGAGTTCGACTCGATTAACCTGCTGCCGGAAGTGCAGCGCGAGTACTACATTGAGCTGCCCATCCAAATTGCCGTACGCGGCTCGTACCACGAGCTGGGCAGTTTTGTCAGTGGCGTCGCGGGGTTGCCGCGTATCGTCACCTTGCATGATTTTTCGATTAACCCGGCCCAAAGCGACCAGCTCGATATGAGCATTCTGGCCCGGACTTACAGGTATCGTGATGAAAACTAAGGGACTATTGATCGTCGCTGCGGTGTTGCTGAGTGGATGCTTGCCTGCGGCGGACACGACGGATTTAGAGCGCTTTGTGGCCCAGGTCAAAGCGCGCCCGGGTGGCCAGATCGAGCCGGTGCCGAGCTTTGAAAATTACGAACCCTTTGTCTACCGGGCTGCGTCGTTGCGCAGCCCCTTCGTGGCGCCGGTGCAGCAGCGCGCCAGTAATCGCCCGGCCAGTGATCCGAACATAAAGCCGGATCAGGACCGCGCTCGTGAGTACCTGGAAAATTTCAGCCTGGATTCGCTGGCGATGGTGGGGACCTTGGCGCTGGGCGCGCAGGGCCGATTCGCCTTGATTGCTGACAACGAAGGGCAGATAAGCCGTGTCGCCCCCGGCAATTACATTGGCCGTAATTACGGCCGCATTACTCAGATTTCTGAGGCTTACATCGAGCTAACTGAAATCGTACCCGACGGGGGCGACGGGTGGATCGAACGCCCGCGTACCGTCAATTTGAAAGCTCCGGTGCTCTAAGGAAAATATGATGTTCAGGTTTCTTAAACTCGCTACCACGGTCGCCGCCGCACTGGCCAGCCTTGCCGTGTGGGCACGCCCGGTGGTGATGACGGACCTTTCTATTCAGGCGCTGGAGTCCGATCGGCTCTCGGTCAGCATGGCGTTTGACGGCCCAGCGCCGGACCCGCGCAGCTACACCGTGGACCAGCCTGCGCGCATTGCGATCGATTTGGATCAGACCGGCAGCGCGTTGGACAAGCGCTATTTCCAGATTGGCGGTGAAAACGCCCAGGGCATCACCGTGGTCGAGTCCGCGGGGCGAACCCGCGTGATCGTCAATTTAAAAACGCTGATGCCCTATGACTTGATGGCGGAGGGCAATCGCTTGGTGCTGGCGCTTGGGGGGGATGCCCAAAGCATGGCCACGACCGCCCCCGTACCCATGAAGAGCGCGGTTGAAACGACGATTGAAGACATTGATTTTCGCCGTGGCGATGAGGGTGAAGGGCTGGTTCATATCGCCCTGACGGACGCCTCGGCGTCACCTGAAATTACCCAACAAGGGCAGGTCGTGCGCGTGCGATTTGCCGGCGTCACCATTCCCCCGGCATTGCAGCGCCGCTTGGATGTGGTCGACTTTGCGACCCCGGTCCGTCAAATCGACGCCTTTGCTGAGGGCGGCGACGCGGTGCTGGCGATTCGCCCGGACGGTCCCTTTGATTACATCGCTTTTCAGGCTGACTCGGTCTTCACTGTCGCGGTTAAGCCGCTAAGCGCCAAAGAGCAGGCCGTGCGTGACGAGGTGGCCAAGTACACGGGTGAAACACTCAGCCTGAACTTCCAAGACATTGAAGTACGTAAAGTGCTGAACCTGATTGCGGACTTTACCAACTTGAACCTGGTGGCGTCGGACACTGTCGGTGGCAACATCACGTTGCGCCTGAAAAACGTGCCCTGGGATCAAGCGCTGGATCTGGTTCTGCGCACCAAAGGCTTGGATAAGCGTCAAGTCGGCAATGTGCTGTTGGTCGCGCCGGCCGAGGAAATCGCCGCCCGCGAGCAGCTCGAACTTGAAAATCAAAAAGCTGCTGAGGAGCTAGCGCCGCTGCGCACCGAGTTCATCCAGGTCCAGTATTCAAAGGCCACCGACATTGCTGGGCTGCTGACCGGCACTGGGCTGGCGGGCAACACCGAAGCGGTCGAGTCGTCGGTATTGTTGACGGCGCGCGGCAGCGTGGCGGTGGACGAGCGCACCAACACCCTGATCGTGCAGGACACCGCAGCCAAGCTGCAGGAAATTCGTGACCTGATGGAGGTGCTGGACATTCCCGTGCGCCAGGTCTTGATCGAGGCTCGCATTGTGACCGCGGACAGCAGCTTTTCTGAGCGCGTTGGCGTCAAGTGGGGCTTTTTGGGTCAGAGCACCAGCGGCAGTGGCATTGCTCGCGTTGGTGACAGCATCACCTCCCTCGGCACCTTGGCGGGCCAGGGCGCGACGGCGACCGATTTGGCCGGCATCGCCGGACCGCAAGCGCCGACCATCGGGGCGGATGCCTTAAACGTAGACCTGATTCCCGCTGGCGCGGAAAGCGGCTCGTTCGCCCTAGGCTTGGCCACCAGCGATCTGTTGCTGAACCTTGAGCTTAGCGCGTTGGAAAGCGAAGGCCGCGGTGAGGTCGTCGCACAACCCAAGGTCGTGACCGCGGATCAGCAAAAAGCGCTGATCGAGCAGGGCGCACAGATCCCCTACGAGACGACCAGCGACGGCGGCACCAACGTGCAATTCAAAAACGCGGTGTTGTCATTAGAGGTGACGCCCCAGATTACGCCGGACGGCAACGTCATTATGGATCTGAATATTGCCCAGGACAGCCAAGGCAGCACGGCGCCGAACGGCGAGATCATTATCGACACGCGAAAGCTAACCACGCAGGTGCTCGTCGGTGACGGTGAAACCATCGTATTGGGCGGCGTGTTCCAAGAAGAACGCACCAATGATGTGCAGAAAGTGCCGGTGCTGGGCGATCTGCCGGTGCTGGGCAAACTGTTCCGCAACAAGGTGGTTATAGAAAACAAGAAAGAGCTGTTAATCTTCATCACACCAAAATTGATCAACGATGCATTAGCGAGACGGTAGTGGCCCAATTCCATGGTCCCATAGTGCTGGTCGGCCCTATGGGGTCGGGAAAGAGCACCATCGGATACAGATTAGCCCAGTCACTTGACTGGGCTTTTTGCGATACAGACAAGCAAATCGAGAT
>CAKZQE010000273.1 GCA_937139465.1 uncultured Gammaproteobacteria bacterium | reverse complement strand
ATCCACTGCTGCAAATACGGCGTAACCATCAACAACGTATCCGGCCTTGAGATCGTGTTAAGCGACGGCAGCGTGCACCAGTTCGGCGGCGACGCACTCGACAGCGAGGGCCTGGATTTGCTTGCCGCGGTCCATGCCAGCGAGGGGCTATTAGGTATCGTTACCCGCGTCTGCGTCAGGCTGCGCCCAACCCCGCCGACACAACGTCTGATCACCGCGGGATTCCCCGACCTCTATGCCGCATCCGATGCCGTGGCGCGACTCTTCCAAGCGGGCCTTATGCCGGCGGCGATCGAGGTGGTCGATAACAATCTGATTACCGCAGTTAATGGCCTACTTAACACCGGCTTTCCCGCGGATGCAGGGGGGCTGGTATTGGCTGAGTTTGACGGCGTGGCCGTCGAGGTCGATGAGGCCATGGCACAGGCCGAGGCCGTATTCCGTGCAGGCGCTACCAGTATCGAGATCAGTCGCGACGAGGCCCACCGGCTCGCGCTGTGGAAGGCACGCAAAGCCGCGTTCCCTGCAATGGCCATGCAGTCGCCGGACATACTGGTACTCGATGCCACCGTTCCGCGCCAGGCCCTGGCACCCGCACTAATGGCGGTCCGTAAAGCCGGTGAGCGCAGTGGTTTTCGGGTCTGGCATGCCTACCACGCCGGGGACGGCAACCTGCACCCGTCGGTGTTATTCGATGCCAGCGCGGGTGAAACCGAAGCCGCCCACGCCCTCGGCGCGGAGGTGCTGAAGATCTGCTTGGATCATGGCGGCACCATTACCGGCGAACACGGCATCGGTATCGAGAAGATCGACTACATGTGCCTGCAATTCAGCGCGGCGGAAGTCACCCAGTTCCACCAGCTAAAAGGAGCGTTTGACCAAGCCGGCGTTTTGAACCCAGGTAAGGCTATTCCGACCCCGCACCGCTGCGCCGAGGGCGGGGCTTTGCACGTCCATGACGGCCAGTTCCCCCACCCTGAGCTGGAGCGCTTCTAGCCTTAACGGCCGAAGCGCGCGCCCAACATCAGCAAACAGGGTGTCAAAAACAGGGTTAACACCGTGGCAAAGGTTAACCCGCCGGCAATGGCGCTGGACAGTTGCGTCCACCATTGGCTGGACGGCGCGCCGACCAACACACTTAAGTCAAAAATATCGATGGTCAGCGCAAACACCATCGGCATCAAACCAAGCACCGTCGTCACCGACGTCAGCAGCACCGGACGCATACGCTGGGCGGCGGTGCGCAAAATGGCCTCGCGTGGATCGCTGAAACGCTGACGGAACTCATTGTAGGTGTCGATCAATACAATGTTGTTATTCACCACAATGCCTGCCAAGGCGATCACCCCAATACCGCCCATGACGATGCCAAAGGGTTGCCCAGTGACCATCAACCCGAGCAACACGCCAGCGGTGGAGAAAACAATGGCGCTCATCACCAAGAAAGCCTGATAAAAGCTGTTGAACTGGGTCAATAGGATGACCAGCATCGCCAAAATCGCGGTGGCGAAGGCACCGCCCAAGAACGCGCCGGCTTCCGCCTGATCTTCATTCTCGCCCTTAAAGGTCAATCGAATACCCTGCGGCAGCACAACGTCGTCGAGCGCAGCCTGAATATCAGCCAAGGCCTTGGCCGGCAGGACACCGTCAACGACACCACTTTGGATGGTCATGATTCGGCGCGCGTCAGCACGCTCAATCTGGCCAGTTTTATCCGCCGGCTTGAGGGTCACAAAGTTTTCGACCGGAATGGCTCCGTAGGCCGTCGGCACACGGAGTCGAGATAACTGACCCAAGTCACGCTGGTATTCGGGGAAACGTAAACGCACCTCGATTTCGTCCTCGCTGTCGTCCGGCGTGTAGTCCGTCAGCAAAATGCCGGACGTCATCATCTGCACACTCGATCCCAGCAAGGTCACATTGGCGCCGTACTGAGCGGCCTGTTCACGATCGACCTCGAGACGCCATTCGATGCTCGGCAACGGCCGCGAATCTTCGATATCAACCAAACCGTCGATACGCTCCATCGCGTCGCGAACCAGGCCTACCGAGGTCTCCAAATCCGACAGGCTAAGGCCCGACAGCTCTAGGTTAATTGGCTTACCGCCGCCGGGGCCGGACTCTTGCTCACGAATTTGAACCTGAATACCGGGAATCAGATCCGCCGCCGCACGAAGCTTGGGAATGATCTCGCTGGCCGGCGGTCGAACCTGCCAATCCAACAGCTCAAGTTGAATCACGCCGATGGCATCAGCCGGTAGCTGACTGCCCGGGCTATTGGTGCTCGTGGTGCGGGCGTAAACTGTCTTTAAGCCTTCGGCATCAAGCAAGGTCGCCTCCACCCGACGTACCAGGGCATCACGCTCTTGGATGGAAAAGTCGCCACGGGCCTGGACCTGAACCTGCAGGAATTCGGGCTCAATCGATGGAAAGAACTCTACCCCGCGGCCAAATACCCCATAGCTGGCATAGGTTCCCGCGATACCCAGCAACAAGGCCAAAAACACCTTAACCGGGTGGTTGACCATGACGCCCAGGACACGAATATAGCCACCGGTAAAGCCACTGAGCTTGTACAGCGACCCGCTTTCAGCGATGTCTTCAACCGGCTTCACATCACGACGGCGAAAGCGCGCCAACGCGGCACCCAGCACCGGAATGAACACCAGCGCCATTAGTAACGACGCCGCCAACGTGATGATCACCGTCATCGGCAGAAACTTCATAAATTCGCCGACAATCCCCGGCCAAACGGTCAACGGCATAAACACCGTGAGTGTGGTCGCGGTCGAGGCAATAATGGGCCAGGTCATGCGTTTGGCCGCATCGGCATAGGCAACCTTCGGCGGTGCACCCGCAGCCAGCTTACGATCCGCCAACTCGACCGTAACGATAGCGCCGTCGACCAACATACCCACGACCAGGATCAGGCTGAATAACACCACGATGTTAAGGGTAAAACCGAGGGCCTGAAGCACCACCATTCCAGCCAAAAACGACCCGGGAATGGCGAGACCCACGAGCAAGGATGAACGACCGCCCAAAAAGAACACCACGATCACCATGACCAAGACTATCGCGGTCACCACGTTGTTTTCCAAATCCCCCAGCATGGTTTTGATTTGGTCCGATTTGTCCTGCAGGTAGGACACCTGAACAGTCGTCGGCCAGTCGGGCTGAGTCTGGGCAATGGCCATCACCGTACGGATCGATTCAATGGTGGCGATAATGTTGGCGCCGCTGCGTTTCTTGATTTCTAAGGAGACCGCCCCTTCGCCACCGAGGCGTGCGTAACCATCGGCGTCTTTGTACGTCCGCCGTATCTCAGCCACGTCGGAAAAGGTCACGACCTGAGCGCCGTCGACTTTGATCGGCAAGGTCATCAAGTCTTCAATGCCCTCGATGATGCCGGGCACCTTAAACACCAAACGGCCGGCGCCGGTATCGAGCGCACCGGGCGCCACCAGCCGGTTGTTCTGACTGACAAATTGCGCCACTTCGGCAAACGAAATCTGATAGGCCTCCAGCGTTTGCGCATCGACCGTCACTTCAAGCATTTCCTCACGGTCACCGCCCAAATCGACTTCCAACACACCAGGCAGGCCCTCGATTTCATCGCGCAGGCGCTTGGCCAGCGCAATTAATGCGCGCTCAGGGACGTCGCCGGACAGTACCAGCGTCAACACGGGGAACAGCGCTGTGTTGATCTCGTTTACGTGGGGCGTCACGGTGTCCGGCAGGTTGTCCGAGGCCGCATCGGTTTTCTCGCGCACGTCGAGCAAGGCCTGGTCCGCATCGAAGCCGGCATCAAATTCCAGCACGACCGAGGCGTAGCCTTCAGCGGCATTGGAGGTCATGGTTTTGACGCCCTCGATGGACTGCAGTTCTTTCTCCAGCGGTTTAACCAACAAACGTTCCGCATCTTCTGGGCTGATGCCATCGTAGCTGGCGGACACGTAGATGATCGGTATCGGAATGTCCGGCTCGGCCTCTTTAGGGATACTGAGGTAGGCGCTGGTGCCGGCCAGCAGAATCATTACGAACAGCGTAATGACGGTTCGCGTGCGGCTAAAGGCTGCGTCGATAATGGCGTTCATAGGGCCTCGCCACCGTCTACCGGTACGACCTCGACACCCGTGGCCACGAAGCCACCGCCGACGGTTATCAGCGCGACGGATTCAGGCGCACCGGACACGTAGACACCCTTGCCTTCGGCTTTGACCACTTCGACGGGGTAAAAAGCGACGGTGTTGTCGGCCTCAACCGTTTTAAGCCCCAGCTGCCCTTGGGTGTTCAAAAACAGACTCGCCGGCGAAACAAAGTGCGTCATTGCCTGCCCAGTGGGGATTTCAACGCGGGCCGTCATGCCCTCGCGCAATCCCTGCAGATCACCATTTAGGGTGACCTCGACTGGGAAGGTACGGGTCTGAGCATTCGCCCGCTGACCAATCAACGACAGCACGCCGGTGTACTGACGCACCCCCGCCACCAGGACCGACACATCGGCGCCGACCCGGAGGTCAAACACCGCCTGCTGCGGCACATCAACAATGGCTTTAAAGCCCGCCTGATCGACCAGGGTCATGACCTCTGCGTTGTTGCCAAGTGCACTGCCCTGCTCGACCCGGATGTTTTCAATACGCCCGGCAAAGGGTGCATGAATTTTGGCCCGGTCCTGTTCCAGCTGGGCGCTATCACGGGCGGCTTCGGCGGCGCGCACCGCGCTTAGCGCACTATCCAACACCGACCTTGGCTGCAATTGGCGCTCGACCAGCTGCGCCGCACGATCGTACTCGGCCTGCGCTGTGGCCAATGCGGCCTTAGCCTGCGCCAGGCGAGCCGCCCGGTCGTTGTTGGCCAAGGTCATCACCAGCTCACCGGCGGCGACTTGCTGCCCTTCGACGACCAACAGTTCGCTGACCGTGCCGCTGGTCTGCGTCGCGATAGCCGCGCTACGGGACGCCTCGAGCTCACCGAAGGCAACCGTAGTCAGCACGGTGGGCTGGGCTTGGAGGGACTGAACTTGGACCCGCATGGGTTCCGCCACAACAGGCAGGGCCAACAAGGTGGCAAGGGCAATTACTACGGATTTCATGTCAACTCCTGGGATGGGGTGGCGCAAAGGGCCGAAAAACTGGAACGGCAGGCTTGGTCGACCATGCAATCGGTCAGCGCAAGCCCGCGCAGATGTTTGTGTGCAAGCCGGCCGAGGCACTCGAAAGTCATCAAGGCTAGCACCTCGTTGGGCAGATCGACCCATAGCTCCGCGACGCGCCCACGTTCAAAGAACTCGGCTACGGGGGCGAATATTTCGTGTTTGGCGGCGACCATGGCGTCTGAAGGCGAGTGTGGGCGTAACTCAAATTGGTATTGGCTGAGCACGTGGGTCGGGTTGTCCATGCAATAGGCCCACAGCCGCCGCCACCAGCGCTGATACTGGGCAAAATCTAACTGGACCGGGGTGTCATCGAACATGGCCTCGCCGGCGCCCTGGAGCACGCGCAAATAGGCAGCTTCCAACAGCGCGTCACGGTCTGCAAAGTGGCGATAGGCACTGCCAACGGCTACGCCCGCCTCGCCGGCCAAGTCTTTCATGGAAAAACCATCAAAGCCCCTGTGGGCGATCAGCGACAAGGCTGCGTCCATGAGTTTTTCTGGGATGGCGGTCAAAGGGACCTCGACGGCAGACAAAAGTGAATGAATGTTCACTCATTTTGCTGCTGCGCACAACCCTGGGCGGCTAGCTTCGCCTAGTACCGATGGCGGCCCGAACCGCGTCCGCCATGCCGCGACCTGTCACCGCTTCCATAGCGCGGGTCACCGCGACGTAGAGAATATTCAGCTCTTCGGCCCTGCCCTCTGGACCTGCGTCCTCGAGCACGTCAAAAAAATCCTCACTCAGGCGGACCTTTTGAAATTCGAGCCCCTTGGCCGCGTGTGCGGTCATCACCGCCACATCCGCACGGGCAGGCGCATCAACCAGCGCGCTTTTCATAGCCTTCAGCTTTTTCGAGAAGTCACCCGGGTCCTGGTCGATAATCCGATAGGCCAAGGCCATATCCCGATCGACCTGATCGCCACGCACACTGTCACCCAGGGCGTTCCAGCTGGAGTAGCGCTTGAGCTCGGGGTGCTCAACCTTGTCGCTTTTACCGATTTTTAACCAGAACAGTTGCCACATCAGGTAGGTGTCCGGTTTTTTCGGGCAATAAACACGTTTATTGCGGGTGGCATAGCTGGCAATCATCTCAACACACCCCGCGTTCGTCCGACAGATAGCCGCCAGCGCCGGCTGACCTGGCGCCGGCGTGCCCGGCCCACGAGCCGTCAGGCGCAACTCATGCTCGTTGGCAGCCAAAATGTCGTTAGCCAGTTCGGTGACCATGGGCGAACAACGAAAGGTCGTGCTGAGCTGACATTCGGTCCATTGCAGGCGGTGGCGCATCCGTTGCATCGCATCCACCGATCCGTTCCATCCGTAGATGGCCTGGGCGCTGTCGCCCACCAGTATCACCTGCACCCCGGCGTCGCGATGGCGCTGGATAATGTTCAGCATCAGCGGGTTCAGGTCCTGGGCTTCGTCGACCAACAACAACCGAATGGGCATCAGCGGTCCGGACAATCCGAACCAGCGCAGCATCTCGTTAAACCCAAAGCGCAGGTAGCGGCCATCTTCGAAGTCTTGCCAGACCGCAGCCCCGGCCTCACTCAAGACCCTTGGTAGGGTCGAGCGCTCAACCAACTGTTCAAGAAACGCACGCTGTTTCGCGGTTTTTATCTGCAGCTTGAGGGCGTCGGCGACACCTGCCGCCAGCGCCGGCAACGCCAGCATTGGGTCCACTTGGGTCAACAGTTGTTGCCACGCCCGTTCGGCAATCAGCCGAACCTCGTGCCGGCTGGCTTGGCGCGGCGCGTCGTCAGCACCGAAACGGCCAAGCCAGTCGTTGATGTCCTGCATGGGCCAGGCGCTGCCGACTGCATCAATCAGCGCGATGACCAGTTCGCGGCTGGCGTCGCTAGCGGACAGGTCCATTTCTTCCTGACGCAGGTGCTCGGGCAGGTGTTTCAGCGCCAACGCATGCAGGGTTTTGGCTTCAACCCAGTTGGGAAAGCGAGCCTGAGCCTGGGTCGCAATCCCGCGGTTAAAGGCGAGGTAAAGCGACGGGCACGGGTGGTGATGGGTGATCGCAACCAGGGTTGACGTCTTCGACGCACCCGCCCCGGCCGCGACCCACAGGTGCTCGCCCCGGCAGGCGGCTTCGATGATCCTACGCTGCTCATCAGTTGCCGCGAAGCCACCGACGGTCAAGGATTGCGGGGCCATTGCGCGTTGTAGCTGACGCCATATCGCCCGTTTGTCACCGCCCTCACCTAGGCCCTTGGCGGCCGATAAAAAGGCGTCGCCGGGCACGGACTCACGGCGGCAGGCCGCGACAAAATCGGCGGCGACCTCAGGCACTGCGGCGGCATTGTTGAGCGCTTGGCCGATTTGCCGCAGCCACTCAACGGGGGGGTGTTCGCGCCGGCCTAACACCGCACGCAACTGATCTTCTAGATTCAAAGCGACACCGTCATCACAAAGCGCGCACCCTAGCAGAGCTGGCCCGCGACCGCGATATCGACGCCTCACGGCCGGGGTTTAACACCGTCGCCAGCGGGTAATTGTTTTATGATACCGGTGGCAGTACTAGGCAACGGGACGCCGATCCCGTATACAGCGCGCTTTGTAAATGATTGCGCCAAAAACACGGAGGATCGCATGGGGTTTACCTTAGGTTGGGAAGAGTGGCTGAGTCTGCCAGGACTGGGATTGCCGGCCATTCGGGCGAAGGTCGATACGGGGGCAAAAACTTCGGCGCTGCATGCCACTGTGATCGAACCCTTCGGTCCAGCGGAGAAACCTCAGGTTCGCTTTTTGATCCAGCCGAACCCCGAAGATCCGACCCTGGAAATCACCTGTTCAGCCAACGTCATTGATCAACGTCAGATCACCAGCTCTAACGGCCAAACCGAGATGCGTTACGTAATCGAGGCCGACGTTGAAATGGGTGATCGACGCTGGCCGATCGAGCTGACGCTGACGAACCGGGAAAACATGGCGTACCGCATGTTGCTCGGCCGCTCTGCGATTACCGAGGACATGTTGGTCGACGTCAACAGCGCCCGCGTACAACCAGATTTGAGCTTCGCCGCCTACAAGGGCACGCGCCGAAAGCGCCCCGTGAAACGCCCGCTGCGTATCGCGCTGCTGTCCCGCGAGCCGAAGAATTATTCCAACCGCCGTCTGGTCGAAGCTGCGGAAGCACGCGGTCACGTGATTGAAGTGCTCGACACCAACCGGTGCTACATGCGGATCACCTCACAGCAAGCTGAGGTCCACTATGACGGCACGGTGTTGCCACGCTTTGATGCGGTCATCCCGCGTATTGGCGCGTCAGTGACCGCCTACGGCGCCGCGGTTCTGCGTCAATTCGCCGCGACGGGGGCCTATTGCCTGAACGATGCAGCGGGCATTGTCGCCAGTCGCGATAAGCTGCTGGCACACCAGGTCTTGGCTCAGGCCAATATCCCCATGCCCGTGACGGCCTTTGCCAACAGTCCTAAGGTGACCCAAGACTTGATCAATCTAGCCGGCGAGGCACCGGTCGTGGTCAAGCTGCAGGAATCGACCCAGGGTCGTGGCGTGGTGTTAGCAGAAACCCGCAAAGCCGCCGAAAGCCTGATCGACGCGTTTCGCGGACTGGAGGCGAACTTTCTGGTTCAAAGCTTTATCAAAGAAGCATCCGGCGCGGATACCCGTCTGTTGGTGATTGGCAACAAGGTCGTCGGCGCCATGCAACGCAAAGCTCAGGAAGGTGAGTTCCGGTCTAACCTCCATCGCGGTGGCCAGGCCATCACGATCAAGCCCAGCAAGCAACAGATCCTCATCGCACGCAAAGCCACCAGACAATTGGGGCTGTCGGTGGCCGGCGTTGAGTTAGTCGATAGCGCTGATGGGCCGCTGGTGCTTGAGGTAAATTCGTCGCCCGGGCTTAAGGGCATTGA
>CAKZQE010000272.1 GCA_937139465.1 uncultured Gammaproteobacteria bacterium | reverse complement strand
CACATTGACGCAGGTACCGCCCATGTAGCGGTCCTCGGCCACTGCCACTTTGGCCCCAGTAGCGGCTGCCATACGAGCCGCACGTACGCCGCCGGAACCGGCGCCGATTACGAATAAATCAAAGTGTTGCATGCAGTCTCCAAGCTCTGTCTGAGGGCAATATGGACGACACCATACCGGTGCCGATGGACTAGGCATAACTGATTCACCCAATCAGTCCCATAGATAATGCGAATCAGCCATAAAAAAAGGGCCCGCCGCGCATTTCTGTGCGGCCAGACCCTGTCTAGCGTTGCGTACTAGCTGACTCGATTACGAAGCGGTCTGGCTAGCGAACAAGGCTGCCTGCCCTTTCCAGTCATCGCGCTCGATACGGCCGCTGAAACGAAGGACGGTGCTTTCGAGCCGTTCGATGTCGGCGGCTGACAACGTGGCTATTTGCTCGAACCGGGTAAACCCCGCCGCGTTCAACTTTTTTTCAAGTGCTGGACCCACCCCCGAGATGCGAGTCAAATCGTCCTTAACCGCGCTGTCTGCCGGCGCCGCGACGGGCTGTGCTTCGGCAACCGCTGCCGGGGCCGCTGCGGGTTCAACGACCTCGACCGTAGCGACCGCCTCAACGTCCGCCACCACTTTTTCAGCGGGAGCGACCTGGGTCGGCGCTGCTGCGGCTTTTTTGGCAGACGCCTTCTTCGCGGCCGGTTTCTTGGCCTGAACGGGCGCGGCTACCGGCGCCACGGCACCCTCGACCGCTTCGTTCGCTTTGTCCCATACGGATTTCGCCTGGGTTTCCAAAAAGCGAACTTCTTCGATGGCGTCGGTAAATAGCTTGTCCTGATTGCGTTTGGACTGTTCGATCAGGGCTTTCAGCGAGCGCTGGCTGTCGTCGGTCCACTTCGCCCATTGCTCAAGCGGCATCATGCCCCATGCCAACGACTGCGATGCGATGGTTTGTACTTCTTTAAACATGATCTAGGCCCCCTTTCGTGGACTTGAAATAGATTGTGCAGTGCAAAATAACACCGGAGTTGTTGCGATGCAACATACACTGCTACCCTAGAGTCCTAACGCTAGGCTCGCTATTTCAATGACAACATTGGAAACTGGTTCAATACGATTTGACTTAGGACAAGGAAGGATTCCAACCTATGGCCGTCTCACCTGAAAGCCGCTGCTCCCACTGCGCAATGGATCGTCATTGCTTCCATGAAACGGCGGTTCCTGAAGCCTTCAAAGGCTTCGTGCTAGACCACGAAACCGTGCCTGCCGGTGAGGATTTATTCGTCAAAGGCGAGCCGAACATCCAGACCGCAGTGGTCCAGTCCGGTGCCTTTAAGCTGACCCAGTCCACACCCACCGGCGCACTGCAAATCATCGATATCGCCCTGCCCGGTGACTATCTGGGGCTGTCACGATTGTTCCAGTACGCAAGCCCGGTATCCGCCACTGCGGTGACGCGTAGCCGCGTGTGTCTGCTGGATCACGCGCGCTTAAATGACAACCCCAAACAAACGACGCAGCTGCTGCGCCGGGAGCTGCAGTCATCGCGCTGGCACCAGTCGCTGGCGATGTACGAGGCTCCGGCCCGGATGGGTCAGTGGTTTTTGCGATTAGGGGACAATAATGAGCGGCGCGGCCTGAGTCGTCAGCGCTTGACCTTGCCGTTAAACCGCACCGAGACGGCAAACTACCTTGTGATGGCGCTGGAAACGGTCAGCCGCACCCTCAAGAAGCTGCAAACGCAGGGACTGATTCGTGTCGAGGGGCGGACGATTGATATTTTGGATGAGGACGGCCTCAGGGCCTGTGCTTACCCCAGCCAGGAAGCTGAGGTGTAGCGAAGGGCTGTTTAAAAACCTGGCTCAGGACAGTTCAAGGTAGAGCGACAAGCGAAACAAGTCCGCCAGGGAGCGGGCTTCCATTTTCTCCATCACCCGGGCACGGTGAATTTCTACCGTGCGCTGGCTGACGCCCAAGTCAACGCTCATCACTTTGTTGGCCTTGCCTTCGACCATCAACGCCAACACTTCCGTTTCGCGGGGCGTCAAACGCTCGAACCGGCGGCGCGCTTCCGCAGCTTCCAGACTCTCTTTGACCGTGGTGCGTGCCTCCTCGATGGCCGTTGTCACGCGGGCGCGCAACTCGTCATCGTCGATCGGCTTCAACAAATAGTCCATGGCGCCATGGCGCATGGCTTGGACGGCGGATTCGACGTCCTCAAAGGCCGTGGTAAAGATGATGGGCTGGGCGTAGCCGCTGTCCCGCAGGGCATCCTGAACGTCCAGACCCGACATCGTTGGCATCCGCATGTCCAACAACACCACGCCAAGCGCCTTGCCATCGAAATCATCTAGGAATGATTGACCGCTCAGGTAGGTTTTAACCGTTAGGTTCAGCGGCCCGAGGGCGGTCACGATCGCGGGACCGACATCCGGATCGTCATCGACGATGTAAACGATCGGCGTTTCGTCCATCATTATGGGGCAATCTCCAGACCGCGCAAATTTGACCCGAGAGTGTAATACGTATGCATAATCAAATGAATACCAATGCCTTTCTGGGGGTACAGGGACTAGGCGCCCTGAACGACAATTTTGTCAAACAGGCGACCTTGGTGTTGTTTAGCTTTGGCATGATCCCACTCATTGGTGACTCCAGTCTTTGGACCAATGCCGCGTCAGGGCTATTTATCCTGCCGTTCCTGCTGTTTTCGACCCGCGCTGGCCGTTGGGCGGCGACCCAGGATTACCGAACCGCCATGATCCGCATCAAAGCCCTGGAGCTGGCGTGCGCACTGGTGGCGGGCGCTGGGCTGGCGTTCAAGCAGCCCCTGCTATTGCTATTGGCGCTGTTTCTGCTGGGCACGCAGAGCGCATTTTTTGGGCCGATCAAGTTCGCGTGGCCGGCGCGCGCAGTGCCCCAAAGTGAGCTTCCAAAGCTCACCGGAATGATTGAATCCCTGACGTTCGTGGCGATTTTGGGTGGGTCTTTGATTGGCGGGGCGTTGGTTTACCGCCCTAGCCTGCTGATCCTATTGGTGGTGGGCTGCGCAGTGCTGGGGATTTGGTTAGCGACCCGGCTTTGCCCCATGCCCGCGGCCGTCAGCACTGAGGTGGCGTATCACGACAGTGAGGATACAAAACGCTGCCGGCGGCTGATCAGCTGGTTTTGGTTTTTAGGCGCCAGCTACCTCACCCAGCTTGGACTGCTGGCGCGGGAACTGATGGCGATCGATGCGACACAGGTGAGCTATTGTTTGGCCGCATTTGCCCTTGGCGTGTCGGTCGGCAGTCCGTTGGCCGCACGGCTGTATCAAAGCCATCGGCTCGGGTGGATCGGATTGATTGTGTTGGGACTCGCACTGCCCGTGTTGGCGCAGTTTGACTGGCGGCTCGGCTTAGCGGGTTTGGCCGGATTGGGCGTGGCCGGTGGCCTGTATGTGGTGCCAATCTACGTTCGATTGCAAACCACGCTGACGGCTGTCGAACTGCCCCAGGCTATCGCCCTGAACAATCGGTTAAATGCGGTCTACATGATTGCGTCGGCGGTCGCTGGGATGGCGCTATTGGGTGTTTTGCAGATCACGCCCCGGGATTATTTCTGGTTGCTGGCGTTGTCCAGCCTGCTGGTTGCCCCCGGCGTTATCCGTTTTGACCACCACCGAGCTCAGCATCCTGATCAAACTTAGCGCAGTACTGCTCGTACAGCTTGGCCGTGGCATCGACCACGTCGTCTTTCGCCGGCGGCATTTGCAGGTAAAACCCTTGGGCCTCAATCTGGCGCAGTACCTCTTTGGCGTCCGCGCGCGCTAACTGACGCTCTGGCGTCAAGGGCACCAACATGACGGGCGTTGCTGTACCGAACACCTCCATCAGCGCAGGCGGAACTCGCTCAAGCCCTTCACTTTTCTGGACGTACAGATACATCTCGTCTTTTTTGCTGCTCTTAAATACCTGTACCAGGTGCATTATATCCATTCCTTCAATAGGGCTTTGCGCCAGCCTTGCGGGCCTGACTTGCCGCCGGCCCATGCTTCAATGTCTTTGCGACGAGCCAAAAATTCCGGGGCCAGTGCATGGCGCTCGGCGCAGGCATTAACGGCAGCTTTCATCGCTTGGTTTGCTTTCTTTTGCGCCGGCGACGGACGCGACGGTTTCGGCAGTGCGTCCTCTGCTGGGCCGGCACGGCCCGCTTCGAAACGCTCTCGCAGGGCATCCGCATGGCGTCGCGTCGCGCCACCGCGATAGCCTGGCAAGGTTGAAAGGTCCGGCCACCGCTCGCAGTCCGCCAGGTTTAACAGCAACTCATCACGAACGATCCGCGAACGCGCCTGGTTTTGACTGCGCGCCGTTTCATCACGCCAGCCGACCATGGCCCGCATGGTCGCCATGCCCTGACCGCTCAAGTTATGCAGCCCTTTGACGCGGTCCATGGGATCGAAGGCGTTGCTCAGCAAGCCCTGGATCCGCTCAAGCACCGCGGCCTGCTCTTCCATCAACCAAGAAAGACGGTCCTGATCAATTAATTGCTGACGCAGCTCGCGGGCAATAGCCGGCAGGTGAACAACGTCCTGCGCCGCGTAGTCGAGAAGGTCTTGGGCCAGAGGGCGCCGCGTCCAATCGTTGCGGCTTTTGGATTTATCCAGAGGCGCATGACCAAAGGCCTGCACCAACCCGTCCAGGCCGATTGACAGGGGACCGCCGAGGCACGCCCAGGCCAGCTGGGTGTCAAACCAAGGTGAAGGCTGGGTCGCAAAGTGGTGCGCAAAGAGCTCGAGATCCTCAAAGCCTGCGTGGGTGACCTTGACCTGCTCTGGGTTGGCCATCCACACCTGGAAGTCTTCGAAGTCCAATTCAGCCAGCGGGTCGACTAGGTAGACCTGCTCGGCATTACCGATCTGGATCAGCCCCGGCTTGGGCCAGAAGGTGTCCTCGCGGACAAACTCGGTGTCGACGCCAATAAACTCGTCCGGCTGGCTCAGGGCACGTGTCAGGCCGGCCTGATCGTCTATCCATTCCCACTTCATGACCAGCGCTCACGGGCACCCAGTGCCAGTTCCAACGTATTCGGATCCAATGCTTCAATGTCGCCGCCCATGGGGATGCCTCGGGCTAAGCGAGTCAAAGTGATGCCTGGGCACTGAGACTTGATGTAATGCGCCGTCGCCTCACCCTCGACACTGCTCGTAAGCGCCAGGATAACTTCGTCAACGCCCTCGCGAACGCGCCCCAACAGCTGTGGGATGCGGACCTCGTCCGGACTCACACCATCCAGCGGAGAAATCAGACCGTTGAGCACGAAGTACTGTCCATCGTGAAGCCCTGCACGCTCGAAGGCCAATAGCTGGCCCGGGGATTCGACCACCATCAAGCGCGTGTGATCACGCTTGGCATCCGTACAAATCTGGCATTCGTCGGTTTCCGACAGCACATAGCACCGCTGACAATGCCCGATTTCGTTCAAGGCTTGATCAAGCACCGAGGCCAGTGTCTTGGCTTCGCGCGGGGTGCGCTCGATCAAATTCAACGCCATGCGCTGGGCACTGCGTGGCCCAACGCCGGGGAGCACTTGCAGCGCCCGCTGCAACTCGTCAAACAGCGGACTGAATGACTTCACGCGCCACCCGGCCCAAGGCCGCCAAACATGCCCATCATCTTGCTTTGCAGCAGCTTTTCGAGCTTTTGATTGGCATCGTTCATCGCCGCGGCGAGTAAGTCTTGAAGGACCGTCTTGTCCTCGGTCATCAGGCTGTCATCGATCAGCACCGCAACCACGTCGCGGCCACCGTTCATGCGCACGCTGACGAGACCGGCGCCGGATTCGCCCAGCACTTCCAGCTTCAGCATTTCAGCTTGCTGTTCTTGAAGCTTTGCCTGCATGTCTTTCATTTGGCCCATCATGTCGCCCATGTTGAACATCATTGATCTCCTTTGGGGGTCACGGTTGACTCATCGACCTGTGCGTCGAAGGTCTCGGCCAACCATTTGACCGTGGGTTCATTAGCAAAATCGAGCTTTGCCTGCGCCAAGCGCGCCGCAGCTCGCTGTTCTAGTACCTGAGCCGGCGTCGCCGACACAGGGTCTGTCCACTCAATGTCGAGCCCCATAATCCTGCGGTTCAGGCGCGCCGATAGCAAAGTTGCAGCCCGCTGTTGGAAAGGCTCGCTGAACAACTCCCGGGCGTCCGCTGGAATGCGAAGCCGCGCCCGATCACCTTCAATACCGAGCCACTCACTGGCCCGCAGCATGGACTCACCAAAACCGGCAATCCCCAGCTGTGAAAGCAAATCCGTCCACTGATCGGGGGTCAGCTCGGCGCTGGGACTTGGACTCTCCCAGGGCAGGTCGACGGGTGCTTCGGCAGGTGCTTCGGCAGGTGCTTCGACGGGTGCTTCGGCGGGTGCTTCGGCCGGTGCTTCGGCCGGTGCTTC
>CAKZQE010000271.1 GCA_937139465.1 uncultured Gammaproteobacteria bacterium | reverse complement strand
CTGAGCGCCGTAGGGTGAATTTAATTCCCGCGATACTGGCGAAGACCACGCCCAAGGCAATAAACCAGTACGACTGCATCCATTCTGAGGCGGCCACCACCACCTGGGTAAAGGCCGGCAATTCGCCACCAAAGCTGGTGAACATCGATTCAAATTGCGGCACCACCTTGATCAACAAAATTGCCGTCACCACAAAGGCCACCACTAAAACCGCAATCGGATAGGTCATGGCTTTTTTGATTTTGGCTTTCAGCGCTTCGGTCTTCTCTTTGTAGGTGGCGAGTCGATCCAGCATGGTTTCCAGGGCACCGGCTTGTTCGCCGGCATCCACCAGGGACGTGAACAAGTCGTCAAAGTGCTTGGGGTGGCGCTTCAGTGCGTTGGCAAAGGAGGTGCCGCCTTCAACATCGGCTTTGATTTCCCCGATCAGCTTTTTCAGCGTCGCATTTTCGAGACCGTCCGCGACGATTTCAAACGCCTGCACCAGCGGGACGCCAGCCTTCATCATGGTGGCCAGTTGGCGAGTAAAAACTGCGACGTCACCGGGTTTGATGGCGGCCTTGCGCTCTCCGAACAACGGCTTTGGTTTCTTGCGAACCTTGTCCGGGACAATGCCCTGGCGGCGCAGCTGTGCCCGTACCAGCGCGACGTTGGCGCCGTTGATCTCGCCGTTGACCTTGCGGCCGCGCTTATCAACACCATTCCAAACGTACAGGTCTTTGTCTTTGCGCGACTCGGCCCGCGCGGTTGCCGTGGCTGTGGCCATCTAGGTTCCCTCTAATCCTTGGTGACGCGGTTAATTTCCTGCAGGCTGGTTACGCCCTGCAGCACCTTTTGTAGACCAGATTGGCGCAGGCTATGGAAACCTTCGAGTTGGCACTGTTTAGCCAGCTCAAGTGCATTGCCCTCGCGCATAATGATCTCGGACAAGGCCGGGGTGATGCGCACCACCTCGTAAACGCCAACACGGCCTTTGTAGCCGTTCATGCAGTGATCGCAGCCGACCGGTTCGTACAGGGTGTGGCTGGCGATTTGTTCCGTGGTCAGTCCCTCACTTTCCAGCGATTCCGGCGGCAGTGACACCGGCGTCTTACAGTGCGTGCACAGCCGTCGGGCCAAACGCTGGGCAATAATCAGCGATACGCTGGTGGCGATGTTAAACGCCGGTACACCCATGTTGCGCAGGCGTGTCAGGGTTTCGGGTGCGGAGTTGGTGTGCAATGTGGACAGCACTAGGTGGCCGGTTTGCGCCGCTTTGATGCCGATTTCGGCGGTCTCCAGATCTCGGATCTCACCGACCATGACGACGTCGGGGTCCTGACGCAGGAACGCGCGTAGGGCCTCAGCAAAGGTCAGGCCGACTTTGGTGTTGACCTGGACCTGGTTGATGCCTTCCAAGTTGATTTCGACAGGGTCTTCGGCGGTCGAAATGTTGATCTCGGGTGTGTTGAGTATGTTCAAACCGGTATACAGCGACACGGTCTTACCCGAGCCCGTCGGCCCGGTCACTAGGATCATGCCCTGGGGCTCCGATAGGGCCTGCATGTACATGGCTTTTTGATCGGCTTCGTAGCCGAGCG
This sequence comes from uncultured Gammaproteobacteria bacterium, assembly GCA_937139465.1. Classification (GTDB taxonomy): domain Bacteria; phylum Pseudomonadota; class Gammaproteobacteria; order Pseudomonadales; family Litorivicinaceae; genus Litorivicinus. Next base: position 19,411 of record CAKZQE010000271.1, on the reverse strand, counting down.
CGTCGATGCCCAGTTGTGCGCTGCTGGGGTCCAAGATACGCAGCACGATTTTTTCACCCCAAAGCGTGGGCAGGGTGTTGACGCGAAAGTCGATGGCTTTGTTGGCCGACAGTTTCATTTTAATGCGACCGTCCTGCGGCACCCTGCGCTCGGAGATGTCCATCTTTGACATCACCTTGATTCGCGCCGCCAGCCGTGTCGCCATGTTGACCGGTGGTTTGGTGACTTCGCTTAACACACCATCGACGCGATAGCGGATTCGGTAGGCCTTTTCATAGGGTTCGAAGTGGATGTCCGATGCACCTAGGCGAATGGCGTCCAACAGCATTTTGTTGACGAAGCGCACGATGGGCTGGTCGTTGCTCGGATCGCTCGGGTCGTCCTCCGCAGGGGTGTCCGAATCATCTTCTAAGTCGATGTTGTCGAGCCCGTCGTCGGTTAGGTCCCCGAGGCTACCGCCGGCATCGCCATAGTTTTCGATGGCCACCGCCAGTTTGTCCGCTTCGACCACGATGGCCTCTGTGGTGAGCCCGGACGCAAACTGCATGGCATCCAGTGCCCGCAAGTCGGTCGGGTCACTGAGGGCGACGTACAAGCGTTTGCCGCGAATAAAAAGCGGCAGGGCTCGCGCTTCCTGAACGATTTTCCGATCCAGTTTGTCGCTCGGAATACGGGACAGGTCAAAGGCGTTCAAATCCAGCATCGGCGTGCCATAAAGCTGCGATGCGGTCACCGCCAGCTCGGATGACTTGATCAGCGAGTTTGCGACCACGTGATGCGCAAAGGGCTCGCCAGCCTTGCTGGCGGCTGCCGTGGCCTGCATGGCGACCTCTTCGCTGATTTGGGCGTTTGACACCAGTTGCCGTGCCAATCCTTGAAGTACTACCTGTCCCACATTCGCTCCTCTAGTGATGCCTTAAATATAGGCAACAAAATGGCAGCGGGTCAGATATCACTCTGGCCTAGGTAGCCCAGGCAATTTTTCCTAGTACTCATGGGCATGTGGGCGACTGGCGAACGGCGGCGGCTGGACTAGTTTTTGGTGTGCCAGCAGACACGAGTACGTGATCTGCGTCACACCGAAGTTTTGGAGCAGTATTATGAATCAAAAAGGCTTTACGCTAATCGAACTGATGATCGTGGTAGCGATTGTCGGCATCCTGGCCGCTGTCGCGATCCCCGCGTACTCGGACTACACCACGCGCGCAAAGATCACGGAAGGCCTGAGCCTAGTGTCTGGCGCCAAGACCGCCGTGACTGAGAACCTGCTCAGCGGAACCACGCCGGGTTCGGGCGTGAATGATTTGGGCGCTACCGGTGCTAACGTGGCCAGCGTGGCCACAGCCTCAGCAACCGGTGCCATCACAGTAACCTACAACGCAGGCGTAGCCGGCGGCGGAAACATCGTATTCACGCCGACCTTTGCCAACGGCGTTGTAAGCTGGGCATGCACCTCGGCTATTGACGACGCGTTGTTGCCGGCCACTTGCCGCTAAACTAGCGCTGTCTTGAAAGGGCCCATCGGGCCCTTTTTTATGTCCGCTGGTTTTATGACGCCCATTTTCGTGAACCTCATCACATTCTTCGCATAGACCAGTCCCGTCCCAGAATCCCTCGACTACCTTCTGAGGGTCAGGCAGACAATCTGCCATCCATTGCTGTATCGCTGTGACCATTACGCCCGTTGTTTAGGGCCACCCAATGTCTTCAACGACAGGAGCGTCATCATGCGTACACGCACTCAAACACAGCGCGCCCAAAAGGGCTTTACCTTGATCGAACTGATGATCGTCGTCGCGATTATCGGCATTCTGGCGGCGGTGGCGATCCCCGCCTATTCCGATTACACGACCCGGGCGAAGGTCACAGAAGGCGTCAGCATTGCCGGCACCATTAAAGCGGTGGTCTCTGAGAACATCATATCCGGCGCCTCAGCTAACCTAGATGCAGGTTGGGACTCGGGCTCGTTTTCAGCCACTGATAATGTTTCAGCCGTGGCAGTTAACGGTGCGACCGGAGCGATTACCGTGACCTACACCGCAGCGGCCGGCGGCGGCACCATTGTCTTTGCGCCCTATGAAGCTGATGGTTCAGCTGCACTGAGCTTTGCATCCGGCGCGGTAAGCGGCAACTTTGCTTGGGATTGCACCGGCGGCACCTTGGCAGCGAATTTCCGCCCGGCTAACTGCCGATAGACTTGGCCCAAACAAAAAAGGCCGGTTGAGTGATCAACCGGCCTTTTTGACGTCCAGCGCAACCTCAGGTGCTCAGCTCTGACACCGTGGCGCTTCGGATCGTGGCACCGCCGGCACCCTTGGCTTCGTACATGGCTTGATCGGCAACCTGCAACAGATCCAACGCTCGCTTGGACACGTCCATCGGCCCGCCCGTCGGGACCAAGGTCGAAATGCCGATACTGACAGTCACGTGACCGCAGGGGTTGGTGTCCGTGGCGATATTGATTTCTTTCATCGTCTCCAAGACACGCTGTCCGACCGCTGCGGCACCGACTTGATCAGTGGCCGGTAAGCCGAGGATGAATTCTTCGCCGCCGAACCGGCCGAGCACGTCACTTTGGCGCTGCATGCAGCGGCCAAGGCCTTTGCCGACCTGTCGCAGGACGTCGTCACCAGCGAGGTGGCCGTGGGCGTCGTTAAAGAGCTTGAAGCGATCCACGTCGATCAACAGCAAACTCATGGGTGTGTTGAAGCGCCAGGATAGGGCGATCGCTTGCTGCAGTTCCTGATCGATGCCGCGACGGTTCAAAATCCCCGTGAGGTTGTCCTCGCGGGCTATTTTTTCCATTTCGTCCCGGCTTTCTTTTAGGCGTCGTTGCGCTTCGACCAGGCGGCGCATGGCGGAAATCTGTCCCATCAGGACTTCCGCTTCGATCGGCTTGGTCAGCACCGCATCGCCGCCAGCGTCCAGAGAACGGGCGCGGGATTTTGCGTCCAGCACGCCGGTCATAAAGATCGTCGGCAGCCAAGCCTCGCCCTGCATCGAGCGGACCTGCTGAATCATTTTCAGCCCGTCCATGCCGGGCATGTGAATATCCAATAACAGCAGGTCAACGCCGCCCTTGTTCAGCAGGTTAAGGGCGCGATCGGGGCGGTCACAGAGAGTGTATTGCAGGGTTGGATCAGCTTTTAGAACGCGTTCGACCTGATCAAGGTCGCCGTGGTCATCGTCTACCACCAGTACATGCATGTCTGGACTCCTATTTAGAGTCTTAGACGCTAGGCAGTTGCGGCGTCAGGGGAAAGCATGGCACCGCTAAGTTGCGAACTCGTTCAAATCCAATCGCGGTAAATGTAGACGGCTATGCCGACGCGCTCGCGCAGATAACGCTGTGCATTTTGCAAGGTTTCGCTATCCGGCAAGAAACGTATCAGGCTGTTGGCGCGAGGCACCACCATGATGTCCGTGCTGGCGGGAATCCACTCGATGTCCGGCATGACGTTGCGCATGGTTCGGAGCGAGCGCTCCATATGAAATGCGCTGGTGACCAAGACGGCGCGCTTGGCATCGCCGATCAGCGGCGCGCTGTAGGTGGCGTTCTCCCGTGTGGTCTGGGATTCAGACTCCAGCGTGATATCGCTCGCATCAACGCCAAGTGCCCGCATGAAATCGAGCATGGCCTCGCTTTCGGACGAGGTTTGCCCGTTCCAGGGCAGGGTGCCACCGGTCACAATAACCCGCTGTGCTACGCCAGCTTTTACGAGCTCAGCCCCGAGCCAGACGCGATCGGCGGCGCTACCCAGTTCAGCGTGCAGTCGGGCCGGCGGCGCACTGCCCATTAGCCCGCCGCCGAGCACCACGACCCAATCGGCCGAGGGCAGCTCGTCGATTGCCACCGGTGGATGCCGCTGCTCCCACCTGCTCAGGATGGGTTCGGCGAAAAACGGTGTCGACCAAAACCACAGCCATAGGCTGGCCGTGGCCGCGCAGGTCAGGGCCAAGCGACGAAGCCCAACGGCGCGCAACAACAGCGCAAACAGCAAGCCATACAGGGTCAAATTTAGGGGGTGCACCAGCGTGCCGATGATTTTGCTTAGCAATACACTCATGATCTCAGTCTATCGACTTGCGGAGTGGAGCACATGAAATTCCTATTTCCAGCCGTTGGACTGGTCAGTGCGCTCGCCTGTCAGCTGGCGGGCGCGACCTCGCTGGGAAGCGAGGCCCGCTTGGAGCGCTCTGTCACGCTTTTCCAGCAGGCTCCGGCCCAGTTGCACGACCGCTACTCAGGGCCACTGGCAACGCCCCTGTATTTTACGGACCTGCCGGCATCACCCGTGCCGGGCAGTTGCGATGCCCCGGGTGTAGATGTCACCAGCATCGCCTATCCCTCGATTTTGCAGCCGAAAGTGAATGACGAAGTTCGCCTCTACGTCACCGATTCACGCCTTGGGTCTGCGGTGCAAAGCGCTCGGGTCCGCTGGCGCCAGGACCAGCGTTATGGCCTGCAATTGCTTTCCGGTCCGGCCAAGGGTGAGACCTTGCCCTGGCAAGTGGGCGATGGTTGGGCACGGCTGTTGTCTGCGCCCGAGCACCGTTGGTTAAGGCTCGATGGCGCACCGCCCCAGGGCTCCGTCAGCCTTCGATGCGCGGTCATGGGCCCGACCTGGGCGGCGCAGTATCAGGCCACGCGTGACGGCGAGCGGCTCACCCTTAGCCTCGATGCGTTGATACAAATTCCCACCGGTCAGCAGTGGGGGCGCGCCGTGGTGGGGCTCTCTAGTCAAGTCGGCACATCACCGCGGATGATGATGGCACGCGTTTCGGCGAGGGAGATGGAGGCCGCCCCCGCGCTCGAGGACGGCCAGTGGCGTTTTCAATTTCCGGAACCGCTGGACCTCTCGGACCGTCAGTTGCGGTCGTTCAGGCTTTGGCAAACCCAGGTGCCGATCACCCGTAGCCACGACATAAGCTTTGGCATTAACGCTAACCGCTCGAGCATTGAGTTGGCGGCCCAGCGTGTGTGGACACTGGAAAACACGGGGCAACCGTGGGTTGCAGGCCAACTGCAGATCAACGGGCCGGCACCGGACTATCAGTTGGAGGGTCAGAGCAGCCTTGCGGCGACACCCGTCGGTGGGCGGCAGCGCCTGGGGCTCGGTCCGTCGCTGTCGGTGCATGGCACGCTGATTCAGACCGGGCTGGAAATGCGTGGCGGCGAAACGCGCAGTACCTGGGAGCTGTCGCTGCACAACAGTGCTGATGAGCCGGCAACAGTCACCCTGCGCCCGCAGCTCGGGCGCGATGTGCAACTTAACGGTGTGCCGCAGGCCCCGGTTTTAGGCGCCGGCCAAAGCCAGCGCTGGACGCTTAACCTGACGGAGCCTAGGCGGCGCTGATGCGAATTTCGCCCACCCTCACGCCTGCGCGACTTTTGAGGGGCTCGGGGTAACGATGGGGCAAGGCGTTCTCGTCCAAAAGCCCTAGCCGCTTGAGGACCCAAATTAAGGCCACTTCGGCGGCGCGCACGGTGCCGTCTTCGGCTTTGATGGCAATCCCAATTTCGGCCTTTGGGAAGGTCGCGCAGTACACACCTTCGGCGCCGAACTTGACCATGCCGTCACGTAGTAGTTCATTGACCTCGGTGCACAGCCGTCCGGTCCCGCCGATCATAAAGGCGTCAGTTTGATGAGCGCTGACCAAGCGCTGCACCGCGTCGTGGCGGGCGCCGCTTTTCGCTTGGGTGAGCCTGAAAAACCCCTTGGCCAGATCATCCAATCGGTTGGCGTGTGTCGGGATGCCGCAGCCGTCGATGCCCATGGGGCCCATCGGTGCCTCTAGTAAGGCTTCGGTCGTGGCTCGAATAGCGCTCTGAACGGGGTGGTCGGGCTGGATGTAGTCGTTAATCGCCCAGCCCTGATCCTTGGCGAAACTGATAAAGCCCGCGTGCTTGCCGCTGCAGTTGTTGTGAAGCGGCGATAAGGCAACGCCTGTCGAGGCCATCTCGCGTCCGGCCGGTTCGTGCATCGGCCAATGCTGACCGCATTCGAGGCAATGCTCGTCCAACCCCAAATCTGTCAGCCAGCGGCCGACATGACCGGCATGAATGGCTTCACCGCCATGGCTGGCGCAGGCCAGCGCCAGTTGGGTTGAGGTCAGCCCAAGGCGCGCGGCGGCGCCGGATTCAACCATCGGTAGGGCCTGCAGCAGTTTTGCCGCCGAGCGCGGAAAGGTAAGCCGCGCTGGGTCGCCCCAGACTTCCAGGCCATCGTTGGACGCGATCACCACATGCACGGCGTGGCGGGATTCAATCAGTGACCCGCGGGTCACTTCAGCGGTTAAGGTCGGATTCATACAGTTAACTCATCAGCAAGCCAATCCAACACAGCATCGGCATTTATTGGGTCACTCAAGGTGGCCAAGGCCTCGTCGATACGCTCGGATCCGATTCGCTCGCGCCGGGCTTCGGCCAGGGCACGGGCGTAGGCCGGGGTAAATTCCGGGTGGCCTTGAATGCCTAAAATCGACGCCGTGCGAAAGGCGTAGTTGGGGCAAAAGTCGCTGGCCAGCAGACGCTCGGCCTGTGGCGGTAGCCTAAGCACTTGGTCCTGATGGCTCACCAGCAAGTCCGCAGACTCAAAGGGCAGTGGCTGACAGGCCTGTGCGGGCATCCGGCCGACGCCCCACCCCGCCGCACGACCGGCGACCCCACCTAGGGCATGGGCGATCAGTTGGTGACCGAAACAGACCCCGACCACGCGAAGGGCGGCACGTTCGGCGTCGATGACCCACTGGCGTAGCGCTTGAATCCATGGGGTGTCGTCAAAGGCATCGTGCCGCGACCCGCTGATCAGGTAGGCCGCGCCTGGATCGGCAGGTGGCAATGCCCCATCCATGACATTGATGACCTCAAAGGACCAGTCTGGTCGGACTCGGCGAAACGATGTGACAAACATGTCGCCGTACTGACCACCGATCGTCGACAGCGGCTCCGGCACTCGGTCGCACTCGAGGATCACTAATTTCACTGTTGGAATGCCGTCAGCACAAAGATCAAAAAGCCCAGCACGGCGACGAAACCGAGGCCATTAAAAAATAGGTTGAGCCGAGCGCCCGCATCGCCGCGCCCGGCTGCCGGCATTGCCTTAGTGAACAGGTAACCCAGCCAAATCAGCAGCAGCGCGCCGATGGCAAAAGCGATGTAGCGAATCATGGCAGTAGCTCCACACGAAGGGATAGGTCGGTCGCCCGAAGGTGCTTGGTCAGGGCGCCGACACTGATGGCGTCAACGCCAGTAGCCGCAAGCGTGGCCAGCTCATTGAGCTGTACATTGCCACTGGCCTCCAGGCGCGCACGTGAGTTGTTCAGTGCCACCGCCGTGGCGGTCAGCTCAAGGTCAAAGTTGTCCAGCATGATCCAGTCAGCACCGGCATCGAGGGCTTGAGTCAGCTCGTCCAGTGATTCGACTTCCACCTCGACGGGGGCGTCAATGCCCGAGGCTTTGGCCGCGCCCACGGCGCCTGCGATCGAGCCATAGGCAGCGATGTGGTTTTCTTTGATCAGAAACGCATCGTACAGACCCAGGCGGTGATTGGTGGCGCCGCCCACTTGGCACGCGTACTTTTGCGCCAGACGAAGCCCCGGCAGGGTTTTACGGGTGTCCAATAACACCGTGTCGCTGTCCCCCAGCGCGGCCCGATACGCGAGCGTGGTGGTCGCGGTGCCGGACAGGGTTTGCAGAAAGTTCATGGCCGTACGCTCGGCCGTTAAAATGGCGCGGGCATTGCCTTCAATGTCCAGCCACACCTGGCCGGCGTCGACCCACTCGCCATCGTTTACGTGCCAAGTCAGTACCAGGCTAGGGTCAACTTGTTCGAAGGTGGCTTTGGCCCATTCAGTGCCGCACACAAGCGCGGGGTGGCGGGCGATCAACCGTGCCTTGGCGCGTTGTTGCGCGGGAACCAGCGCAGCGGTGATGTCCTGTGCGGATTCGCCGAGGTCCTCGGCCAAGGCCGCAGCGACCTGTTGCTTGATGTGCGCAAAAGCGGCGTGCATAACTGTCCTGCTGTTATCGGTAAAGCCGCATTGTCACCCGCAGGTGGCTAGGCGTCCATGGATACCCGGCGGTTTGGGTTAGGCAGCCCAAAAAAAGCGGCCATCAGCTGCCCGGGCGAGGGGGTGTAATCGTTTTGCGCCTGCCACTGCTCGGTTGCTTGCTTAAACAGGGCGTCGGCGTGTTGGTTGTAGGGATGATGCATGTCGTAGTAATCACCCTCGGGCATCTCGTCCAGGCCTAGCTGGCGCTTTTTCGCGGCGAACCAAAGCGTCAGGGCGGCGAACTCTTCGGCGTGGCGTTCAATCGCCCGCGGGTCGGTCATTACAGAGTAGTGAATCGGCATCATCACAGTCCTTTCATTGAGGGGCCTAGGGCCACCGGGCGCACCATGGTGGTCATCCACCGGTCGTTGGGCTGTTGCTCCAAGGTCCACAGATAGCCCATCGCCGTGCCGCCCTCTGTGATTAGGCGAATGGGAAACTGACGTTGGTTGTCCCTGTCCACAGCGGGGCCGATGGCGGCACTTTGGTGTTGCAGCAGCTCCGCATAGGGGTGGCGCGACACCATGTCGATAAAGCGCGGTAACGGGCCGGTCATGGCTTTGTTGCTTGGCGAGGCGTAATCAAACACCAGCGCAATGCCATCGTTTGCTTCGTTGTTGGTTTGCAGCGCGTACAGCAATCGTTCAAGCACGGCGCGGGGTGATTCCTCGGCGTGGGCCTGGGGTAGGAACAGCGCTGCGGCGAGGATGATTAGTCGGGTCAACGCACTCATCGGGAACCTCCGTCAATGACAAAGTCCTTTCGTAAGCGTTAACGACTGTGTTAACACTGTCCCTGAACGCAGGACGTCCTTAGTGGACGCCTGACGTGAACAATAACAATAAGAGAAACGAGCATGTTTGAAAACGACCGATTGATTCCCCTCGCCCTGTTTGCCGTGATTACGCCGGTGCTGATTGGGCTTTTGTTGTTCGCCTGAGCGCAGCAGCTGTCCGCATAGTCAGCAACGGCGCCCATCAACGCTGCCCCCATAGTAGCCACTGACGCCCGCACCCGTGTCGGGACGCCTTGACACCGGGATTAACGCCTGGGCGGGGTGCTTGGCAACCACAGCACGCGAGAGCGCCCGGCGGCATTGGATCATGGCTTGGCTCGGGCACGGCACTGGCCTACTCTGTGCGGATTATTTTGACTGGGGCCAGCATGGGGTCGTTCCTACAGGCCGTCATCCTGATTCTGACCATGCTGGTCAGCGCTCAGGTGGTGGCTGCCGAAAAGTTAGCGCTGGTGCTCAGCGGTGGTGGTGCACGCGGTGGTGCGCACATTGGTGTGCTGCGAGAGCTTGAACGCCGCCAGGTGCGGCCGGACCTGATTGTGGGTGTTAGTTTCGGGGCCTTGGTTGGTGGCCTTTATGCCGCCGGCATGGCGCTGGACGACATCGAACAGGTGATGACCGAGCTGTCGCTGGAAAAAAATTTCCAGGACCGCCCAGAGCGCGCGCTTCAGACCTACCGCCAAAAAAACGAAAGCGCCGGCAACCTGCTCAACTTCGACGTTGGCGCAGGCCCAGCGGGCGTCAAATTGCCGCTGGGTTTGGTTCAGGGCCAGGAGCTATCCGTCACGCTAGCCAAGCTGCTGCTACCGGTGTCCAATCAGCGCGACTTTAGCGACCTCGCCATTCCCTTTGTGGCCGTGGCAACGGATTTGGAAACCGGTCAAGCGGTGCGTTTGGATCAAGGCAACTTGGCCACCGTGATCAAGGCCTCGTTGGCAGTGCCGGTGCTGTTTGCCCCGGTCAGTATTGATGGTCGCTTATTGGTCGATGGCGGCGTGGCGAATAACTTGCCGGTGAACGTAGCGCGGGACCTCGGTGCCACGCAGGTGATCGCGGTGGATGCGTCGATGCCCCGTTTGCGGTCAGACCAGCTCACCAGTTTCGTCAGCGTCGTCGATCAAATCACGACCTTGCTGACGCGCGCCAATGCCGATCGCCAGCTGGCACGGCTGGGGCCGCGCGACTTTTTGGTGTCCCCGGACCTGGACGACATCGGGTCGTTGGATTTGTCCAAAGTGCCCGATGCGATTGAAGCGGGACGCGCGGCGGCGCTGGCGGATATCGATTGGAGCGCCATCGAGGGCATGGGGCCGTTGCCGTGGTCAGCCTGGCAAACCGAGCGCCTCGCCAGTTTTCAATCCATCCAGCAAATCGAGAGCCTAACCGTGTTCAACGGATCGCGTCTGGACGGCCGCGCGATTGTTAATCAATTGAGTTTTAAACCGGGGCGCGTGCTGGAAGCGGACCAGCTGGAACGGGACCTGCGCCGTGTCTACGCCATGGGTATTTTCGAGCGTGTTGAGGCCGACATCATCGAAGACCGCCAAGGGCAAAAAAGCCTAGAGATACGCACCCGCGAAAAGGCCTGGGGCCCGGACTACCTGAACTTCGGCGCCGGCGTTGAGGACAACTTTCGCGGTGACGCGGCCTACTCGTTCCGCTTGAGCTACACCGCCACCGGACAAAACCCGACCGGCGGCGAATTGAAGTCAACGCTCGAGCTTGGGCGGGATCCGTCGTTGTCGGTGCGCTTCTACCAGCCCATCGGCTACGGTACCCCATGGTTCGCCGAAGTCGAACTGGAAGCCTCGCGCCGGCTATTGCGCATCTATGACGAAGGCGAGCCCACTGCCGAGTACCTGGTGTCAAACACGGGGATTGGCTTTGATATTGGCCGTCAGCTCAGTAGCTGGGGTGAAATTCGGCTCGGCCTGAGTAAGTCCGAACCCCGCTCGGAGTTGCAATTGGGGGCAAATCTTTTGGATCCCGCGGGCACGCAGGCCGCCATCGAGGCGCACTTTGCTGCGGATACCCTGGATTCGGTCGCCTTTCCCACCCGCGGTGTGCGCGGTGAGGTGTCCTACACCACGGCGCAGAAAAAGTTCGGCGCCAGCCAAGACTACGAGTCCGCTGCCATGCGCCTTTTGGTGCCATTTAGTGGGCGCTATGGCTCGTTGCTCACGCGCATCGAGGGCGGTGAAATACTGACCAAAGACGCGCCGCCCGAACGGGCGTTCACCTTGGGTGGGTTCACCCGCCTCAGTGGCTTTTCACCGGGTGAGCTGGCCGGTTCTCGCCTCGGCTTGCTGTCCTTGGTGGCTTATCAGCCGATGGACAGCACGCTGGGACTTGGGCAGATGTACCGCGGATTGTCGTTGGAAACCGGTGGGGTGTTCCTGCGCGATGAGACCGTCCGCTTTTCAGACCTGTTAAATGGCTACTCGGTATTTGTAGGCTTGGATACTCAGCTCGGTCCCCTGTATCTTTCATTTGGTGCCTCAGAGGGTGGGCGCAAATCTGTTTCCCTGACCCTAGGCCGACCGCTGGGCGAATAGCATGCGATTTGTTGAAGAGTTTGATGTCACTGCCAGTCCGAGCGAGGCGCTCGCGTTCATCGCTGACTTTGCCAACCTGCAACAGTGGGACAGCTCGGTAACGCAGGTTGAATACGACAGTGACCAAAGCTTCGGTGTTGGTGCGAAATACCAGGTCACCCTGATGTTTGCGGGTCGTGAGCAGCGCATGGAGTACCGGGTCATGCAGTACGTCGCCGGTGAGTTTGCCGAACTGCGCGGTGAAAATGACAGCTCGGTGGCGGTTGATCGCGTCACCGTCAAAGCCAAGGGCGATGGCGCCCGCGTCACCTACGAAGCGGACATACGCTTGAGTGGCTGGGTGGCTTGGCTCGACCCGATTTTAGCCCTGGTGTTTGCACCCACGGTCAAGCGGGCGGTGCGCAGTATGCGCCGCCACCTCAGCGCTTAGGGTTCGTCGCTCGGGTAATCAACCCCAAAAACCAGGCCTCCGGTAGCAGGCGCCGGGCCCAAAGCAGCGGTTTCGCCAGGGAACCGGCGGCATGACGCAGCCCCCCCTTATCCGTGCACGCCCTGAATATTAGCTCGCCTAACACGGCGGGGTCAGTACCGGTATCACCCGTCTGTAGGCGTCTGGCCAGGGTGGTCAGGCCCTGGGCGTAGTATGGCTCGTCGTGATAACTCTGATCCATTCCGTGGGTGGCGAACTGAGTTTGGGTAAAGCCGGGCTCGATAATCCGCACTCGGATGTTGCTGTGGGCCAGCTCGTGATGCAGTGACTCGTAGGCGGCCTCCAACGCGTGCTTAGAGGCGTTGTAGTGGCCGAAAAACGGAAAAGCCATGCGCCCGCCAATGCTGGACACCGCGGCGATCACCCCCGAGTTGCGCTCGCGCATGTCCGGCAAAAAGGCCCGCGTAACCGCCAGCGTTCCAAAGTAATTGGCCTGAAACTGGCGTTCGGCTGCGCCCGTTTCGACGGTCTCGACCGGTGCGATCAGGCCGTAGCCTGCGTTGTTAACGACCACGTCTGGCGTTCCGACTAGGGCCTTCACGGCCGAGCAGGCATGGTTGATGCTATCGGCATCATTCAGGTCCAGCGCCACCCAGTCATAGTCAGGGTGCCGTCCGTCCGTACTGCGGGCCGTGGCGATGACGCGCCAGCCGGCATCGTGAAAGCGCTGGGCACAGGCTTGGCCGATGCCGGAGGACGCACCGGTCACCAGTACCGATTTAGATGCCACAGGAATTCACCCCGCGCTTTTCTAGGTATTTCTGATGATAGTCCTCGGCCTGCCAAAAGGTCGTCGCCGGTTCGATTGAGGTCACGACCGGGTTGGCGCCACTTTGATGGCGGTTCAGCTCGTCAATGGCGGCCCGGGCCAACGCCGCTTGGGTGTCATCATGGACAAACACGGCACTGCGATACTGGGTGCCTATGTCCGGCCCCTGGCGGTTGAGCTGGGTGGGGTCGTGGCATTTGAAAAAGGTGCTCAACAGCGTCTCGTAGTCGATTCGAGCCGGGTCAAAGGTCACTTCAACGACTTCGGCGTGGTAGGTGTCGCCATTGCAAACGGCTCGGTAGTCCGGCTGGTCGGTGTTGCCGCCCATGTAGCCGACCCGGGTGGCGGTGACGCCCGGCAGTTTTGAAAAGGTAAGCTCGACGCCCCAAAAACAACCGGCGCCAAAGGTAGCGATGCTCATTGGCCTGACTCCATTACGACTATCGTTAGTTAGTCGGTGCAGTCAGGCCAATTGCAATGGGTTAGTGGTCGCGTTTGGCGGCGATATTGGCCAGCGTCGCGAGGTGGTCGCGATAGGGGCCCGCCGGCAGCGCATTGAGCTGGTCAATTGCCTGCTGGGCTAGCTCGCCGGCACGCGCCAAGGTTTGCTCCAGTGCATTGCACTCGGCCAGGGCGTCAATCACATCGTCCAAGGCGTCGCGGTTAGCCCGTGTAAATTGCATGTCCAGCCAGCGGGCCTTGGCGGTCGGCAGCTGGGCTTTGGCGATTAATATCGGCAGCGTTACCTTGCCCTCCGCCAAATCATCACCCAGTGACTTCCCACTGTCGGCGTCGCTTTGATAGTCCAGCGCATCGTCGGCAATCTGGAACGCCAGCCCTAATAATCGCCCATAGTCGGCCAGCGCGTCGGTTTGGGCCTGGCTGGCGCCGGTCAACAAGCCGGCGACGCGGCCCGCTGCCTCGAAAAGGCGCGCGGTCTTGGCGTAGATGACCTCGAAATAGGCGGCTTCGTCGATATCGACATCACCCTTGTTAATCAGCTGTTGCAGCTCCCCTTCGGCGATGCGGTTGGTGGTGTCGGCGAGTTCACGCAAGATGTCCATCTCGCCGACTTCAACCATTAGCTGAAACGCTCGGGTGTACACAAAGTCGCCGGCCAACACGCTCGGCGCGTTCCCCCAGACTTCATTGGCGGTGTCGCGGCCGCGTCGCTGGTCGGACTCATCGACCACGTCGTCATGCAACAGCGTAGCGGTGTGCAGGAATTCAATGGATGCCGCCAGCAGCACATCGCGCTCATCGGTATGGCCAAGGGCCCTTACTGCCAGCAGCGTGACCAGGGGGCGAACCCGCTTGCCGCCGGCCTTAACCAGGTAGGCGCTGATTTCTTCGGCCAGTCCAACCCGCGAGGCAATGCGGTCGAGGATAAGCTGATCGAGGGCGTCGAAGGCGTCGCGAACGCTGTCGATTAGGGGAGCAACAGGGTGCGTCAAAGTCATGGGTCCGTTAGAATTTTGCCGCAGTGTAGAGGGCGGGCTTGGATTGTTAAAGCGCTCACCATTTACGCTTGCGTTGACCGGCCTTAAGCCCTAAACTTCGCGACCCTGAATTTACGCCTTCGGGCACATCCACATCGGAGACAGACACATGTACGCGGTATTTGAAGCTGGCGGAAAGCAGCACCGTGTTGAAGTAGACGAAGTTCTGCGCGTCGAGAAAATCGAAGCAGAAGTTGGCGCTACTATCGACTTTGACAAAGTATTAATGGTTGCCGACGGCGACTCGATCGAAATTGGCGCGCCCCTGGTTGCAGGTGGCATGGTTAAAGCCGAAGTCGTCGGTCAGGTCCGTGGTGACAAAGTGAACATCATCAAATTCAAACGCCGTAAGCACCACATGAAGCGCATGGGTCACCGGCAGTGGTACACCGAAGTGAAAATCACTTCGATTGCCAAATAAAAGGAGTCTGATCACATGGCACACAAGAAAGCAGGCGGTAGTACCCGTAACGGTCGCGATTCCGAGTCCAAACGCTTAGGCGTGAAGCGGTTTGGTGGCCAAGAAGTACTGGCAGGTAACATTTTGGTTCGCCAGCGCGGCACCAAATTCCACGCAGGCGTAAACGTCGGCTTGGGCAAAGACTTCACCTTGTTCGCCAAAGCGGACGGTGTGGTTAAATTTGAAGTGAAAGGCCCTAACAACCGCAAATACGTTAGTATCGTAAACGCGTAGGGACTGACCCTCAGTATCGAAAGCCCCGCCTATGCGGGGCTTTTTTGTAGGTGGCAAGAAAATGAAATTCGTCGACGAGGCGGTAATTCGTGTGGAAGCGGGCAAAGGCGGCAACGGCTGCCTCAGTTTCCGGCGCGAGAAGTACATTCCCAAAGGCGGGCCGGATGGTGGCGACGGTGGTCGTGGCGGCTCTATCTTTGTCGAGGGCGATGATGCCCTCAATACCCTGATCGATTTCCGATACCAGCGCCTGTACCGCGCGCAAAGCGGAACGGGCGGCATGGGGCGTGAAAAGAGCGGTCCCAAGGGCGAGGACATGGTGATGAAGGTGCCCGTCGGCACCTCGATTATCGATGTTGAAACGGAAACCCTGCTGGGTGACGTAACGCGCCATGGTGAGCGCATCTGTTTGGCCGAGGGCGGCCATGGCGGCATGGGTAATACTCGCTTCAAAAGCTCGACCAACCGTGCCCCCCGCAAGACAACCCTAGGTAAGCCAGGCGAGGAGCGCGATTTGCGTTTGGAGCTTCAGGTCCTTGCCGATGTTGGGTTGGTGGGTCTGCCAAATGCCGGCAAGAGCTCGTTGGTGTCGACCCTGTCGGCGGCCAAGCCGAAAATTGCCGATTACCCCTTCACCACGCTGGTGCCATCGCTTGGCGTGGTGCGAATCAACTCGCACCGCAGCTTTGTCATTGCCGACGTGCCGGGCCTGATTGCGGGAGCGGCGGATGGCGCTGGGTTGGGTATTCGGTTCTTGAAGCACCTGACCCGTGCCCGAATTCTGCTGCACATGGTGGAGCTTGAGCCGCTTGACGGCAAAGATCCCGTCGAAGCGGTCAAGGAAATCGCCGATGAGCTGGAGCGTTTCAGCCCGACCCTGGCCGGGCGCGAGCGTTGGCTGGTGGTCAACAAGGCAGACACCGTGCCCGAGGACGAATGGGATGACCATTTGGATCGCATCCGCGAGACTTTGAATTGGCAGGGCCCGGCCTATGTGATTTCGGGCCTATTGGAGCAGGGCACGCAGCTGCTGGCGCAGGATTTGATGATTCGCCTGGAATCGATCTGGGCCGAGGAAGAAGCCACGCCTGACCTGGCTGACGAGGAGCGCATGACGCGCTTGCGCATGGCCGAGGAAGCCCGAGAGCAGCTTAACGCGGTGCGTGAAGCGCGCCGCGCTGAACGGTTGGCGGCGAAGCAGGCGAGATTGGATGCGCAGTCCGACGACGATGACGACGATGACATGGAGGTCGTTTACGAGTCATGAGCCGCTATGTGGTGAAGTTGGGGTCAGCGCTGCTGACCCAGGCGGGCCTTAGGCTCAACGAGCCTGGCATTTCAGATTGGACCCGCCAAATCAGTGGCTTGATCCGCGCCGGCCATCAGGTCGTGGTGGTCAGTTCAGGTGCCGTTGCCGCAGGCCTTGGGGTGTTGGGGTTGACCCACCGTCCCTCCGACATGCCGACCCTTCAGGCTGCGGCTGCCGCTGGCCAGTCGGGGCTGGCGACCGTCTGGGAAACCTGCTTTCGGCTTCAGGGGTTTGCAGCGTCGCAAATTCTTCTGACGCATGACGACCTGTCCGACCGTGGTCGTTACCTGAATGCACGGGCCACGCTGTTGCGTTTGATGGATTTTGATGTAGTGCCCGTGGTGAATGAAAACGACACCGTGGTGACCGAAGAAATCCGCTTCGGCGATAACGATACCCTGGCAGCGCTGGTCGCTAACCTCATTCAAGCCGATACCCTCATTATTCTGACGGACCAGCAAGGCATGTACCGCCAAGACCCCAGGGTCAATCCGGACGCAGAGCTATTGACCGAAGTGAACGCGTCGGACCGTAGTCTGGATGCCATGGCGTCTGGTGGCACAGGCTCGCTGGGTCGCGGTGGCATGGTTACCAAGGTCCGTGCGGCACGTTTGGCTGCTCGATCGGGTGCAGAGACGGTGATTGCCCACGGCAAAGAGCCGGATATCATTGCTCGGATTGCACGCAAGGAGGCGGTGGGCACGCGCTTTACCGCACCAGAAGCCGCCGAAACCGCGCGCAAGCGCTGGCTGGCCGGTCACCTCCGCGTCAAGGGCTCGGTGACCCTGGATGCCGGTGCGGTCGAGGCGGTGCTCAAGGGTGGCCGAAGTGTCTTGCCCGTGGGCGTGGTGGCGGTGGAGGGGGACTTTCATCGAGGTGAGGCCATAGCCGTTCTGGATGGGTCTGGCCGACAGCTTGCCGTGGGTCTGGTCAACTACGATGCGCAGGAGGCGCGCCTGATTCAGGGTGTCAGCAGTCGTAACCTGTCCAAGCACTTGGCCGTGCCCGGCGAGCCGGAACTGATCCATTGCGACAACTTGGCGCTGCGCTGAATGGTTGTTGCCTTTTCCCAAGACCAAAAAAAACCGGCGGAAGCCGGTTTTTTTGGTCGGTCGCTTGGATTAAGCGGCCTTCAACGCCTTGATACGGGCGTTCAAGCGGCTCTTGGTGCGAGCTGCTTTGTTGGCACTGAAAATGCCTTTGTTAACCATCTTGTCGATTTCGGGCTGCGCAGCCTGAAATGCGGTAGTGGCTGCTTCAGCGTCTGCTGCGTTCAATGCCAAGATCACTTTCTTGATCGTGGTACGGACGCGAGACCGAAGGCTGGCGTTGCGAGACCGGCGGCCTTCCGCCTGGCGTGCGCGTTTGCGTGCTTGAGGACTATTGGCCACCTCGAATGCTCCTGTAGTAGTAAATCGTCACGAACCCATGTGGGCTCGAAAGGCGCGAAAATATATACAAATGGCCATGGGGTGTCAATTGGGTAAGCGATTATTTCGTGCGGGCGCCCTGGTGTCTGTGATGACCATGCTGTCGCGGGTCGCTGGGCTGGCTCGTGACATTGTGCTGGCGGCGTTATTTGGCGCCGGTGGCGGGGCCGACGCCTTTTTCGTCGCCTTTAAAATTCCTAACTTTTTGCGTCGCCTGTTCGGCGAAGGTGCCTTTGCCCAGGCCTTCGTCCCGGTGCTCGCCGGCACCATGGCCGAAAAGGATCCCGCTCGGTTGCGGGCGCTGGTGGCGGCGGTGTCAGGGGTGCTGTTGACGGTGCTGGCGCTGGTCACGGTATTGGTGGTGTGGGGCGCCCATCAGGTGGTCTGGGTGTTTGCGCCCGGCTTTGCCAGCGACCCGGAAAAACTGGCGTTGGCCGGCGATTTGTTGCAGCTGACCTTTCCTTACCTGTTTTTTATTGCCGGGGTCGCCTTCGCCGGCAGCATTTTGAACGCCCACGAGCGTTTTGCCGCGCCGGCCTTTACGCCGGTGCTGCTGAATCTCTCGTTGATTGCCTGTGCGCTTTGGTTGTCGCCGAGTCTGGATGTGCCAGTCATGGCGCTGGGCTGGGGCGTGTTGATTGCCGGCGCCGTGCAATTTGCTTTTCAGCTGCCGTTTTTGGCTCGCCTGGGTTTGCTGCCGCGGCCACGCTGGGCACCAAGGGATCCGGGTGTCAGGCAGGTGGGTCGGCTGATGTTGCCGGCGCTGTTTGGCGTCGGTGTTAGCCAGATCAACCTGTTGTTGGACACCGTGCTGGCGTCGTTTCTCGAGAACGGCAGTGTGTCTTGGCTCTACTACAGCGATCGGTTGGTGGAGCTGCCGCTGGGCCTTATTGGTATCGCCATCGCCACGGTGATCCTGCCAAAGCTGTCCCACGCCGCGGCGGCCAAAGATCCGAGCCAGAGTCATCGTATTCAAGACTGGGGGCTGGGCGTCTGTGTGGTGCTGGGGGTGCCGGCCACGGTGGCGCTTTGGGTGTTGGCGGAGCCACTATTGGCCACTTTGTTCTTGTATGGCGAACTGGGCGTTCGGGACATGCAGCAGGCCGCCCTGTCGCTGCGGGCCTATGCCCTCGGGTTGTTGCCGTTCATGTTCATTAAGGTGTTGGCGCCTGGGTATTTTAGCCGCCAGGACACCAAAACACCGGTGCGCATCGCGGTCTGGGCGATGGTCGCCAACATGGCGTTTAACTTGGCGCTGATAGGCCCGTTGGCGCACGTTGGGCTGGCCGCGGCCACGAGTTTGTCTGCCGCGCTGAACGCCGTGCTGTTGTGGCGGGGGCTGCGTCAGCGCGATTGGTATCGCCCCCGTGCTGGCTGGGGGCGGTTGGGCGTGCAGGTGGGCCTGGCGACGGCGGTGATGGGTGTGCTGCTGGTCTGGATCAATCTCAGTTTCGGCAGCTTTGCGGACATGACGCTGGTGTCCCGTGTTGGCGGTACGGGCGTGCTGGTCGTGGCCGGTATTGTCAGTTACCTCGGCATGCTTTTGGTATTGGGATTCAAGCCCGCTCAATGGCTAGGGTCGGGCGCTGAATAGGGCTATACTCTGGCCCCTTTAACGGAGAGGTAGGGCGTGCAGATTCGTCTGGCAACAACAGGGCAAGGCTGGGATTCGCGAGGGTCGGTGGCAACACTGGGCAACCTCGACGGCGTCCACCGTGGCCACCAGGCAATTTTGGCCCAAGCCCGCACCAAGGCAAACAGCCTCGGCGTCGCTTCGATCGCAGTGGTCTTTGAACCGCAGCCTCGGGAATTTT
>CAKZQE010000270.1 GCA_937139465.1 uncultured Gammaproteobacteria bacterium | reverse complement strand
CAGGTTCAATGACCCGAGGTGGTCAGGATCACTTCTACCTGGAAGGTCAGGCCGCACTCGCCATCCCCGCTGAGCAGGGAGCGATCCAAGTCATCTCATCAACGCAGCACCCGACCGAGGTTCAGCACGTCGTAGCCCGTGTACTTGGGGTGTCTGATCATCAAGTCGATGTCGCCGTGCGCCGGTTGGGTGGCGGCTTTGGCGGCAAGGAAACCCAGGGCAATTACCCGGCAGCGGTGGCGGCGCTTGCGGCGCAGCGTCTGGGTGTGCCGGTCAAATATGTCATGGACCGGGATGACGATATGCGCATGACCGGCAAGCGCCATGACTTCCGCATTGATTACCGCGTCGGTTTTGATGACAGCGGACGCATTTTGGGGCTGGCGGTGACCCACCATGTCCGCTGCGGCAACAGCATGGACTTGTCCAGTGCGATTGCCGACCGCGCCATGTTCCACGCCGACAACGCCTACGCCATCGAGCACATGGCGGTGGATAGCCTGCGCTATCGCACGCACACGGTCAGCGCGACTGCTTTTCGTGGTTTCGGTGGACCGCAGGGCATGGTTGGGATGGAGCGCGTCATTGATCAGGTGGCCCACGCCTGTGCGCTGGATCCGCTGGCGGTGCGCCAGCGCAACGCGTATCGCGATGGGCCAACGGCAAGCCAGACGGCAAGCCAGACGGCGAGCCATACGGCAAGCCAGACCACGCACTACGGCATGGCGGTCAATGACGGGGTGATCGAAGATGTCATGCGCAGTCTGGATCGGTCGTCGGACTATGCCAGCCGCCGTGCTCAGATTGACGCCCACAACGCAAGCAACCCCGTCGTGCGCAAGGGCATTGCACTGACGCCGGTGAAGTTTGGGATTTCGTTCACCACCACCCACTTGAATCAGGCGGGCGCCCTGGTGCACGTCTACAGCGATGGCTCGATACAGGTGAACCATGGTGGCATCGAGATGGGGCAGGGCCTCTACACCAAGGTTAAGCAGGTGGCGGCGGATGCGTTAGGGGTTAGCCTCGATCACATTCGTTTGACTCAAACCCAGACCGACAAGGTGCCCAACACCTCCGCCACGGCGGCATCATCGGGGGCTGACATGAACGGCATGGCCGTCGCCGATGCCTGCCGCACGCTGCGCGGGCGCATGACCCAGGCGCTGGCCGATGCCGACGGGTGCGCGCCGGAACAGGTCACTTGGTCAATTGATCAGATTGTCACGCCGGCGGCCACGCGCTCCTTTGCTGAGGTCGCGCAGTTGGCGTACTTGAATCGGATTAGCCTGTCTGCGACCGGTTTCTATGCGACGCCAGATATTCACTGGGATCGTGAACAGGCCAGCGGCCGCCCGTTTTACTACTTCGCCTACGGTGCCGCGGTGACCGAGGCCTGGATCGATACCCTGACCGGCGAGACCCGATTGGTGCGCGCGGACATCCTGCATGATGTCGGTAAGTCACTGAACCCCGCGATTGACCTCGGCCAAATTGAGGGCGGCTACGTTCAGGGCGCGGGCTGGCTCACCTGCGAAGAGCTGGTCTGGACCGACGCGGGATGGCTGGCGACCCACGCCCCTTCGACCTACAAAGTGCCCTGCGCATCGGACCGTCCGTTGATCTTGAATGCAGCCATTTATGGCCCCGGTGAAAACCGTGAGCTTACGATTAAACGCTCCAAGGCGGTGGGTGAGCCGCCGCTGATGCTGGGCATATCGGCCTGGCTAGCCATCAGTCATGCCCTGCAAACCCCAGAGCGCTATCCGCATCTGGACGCACCGGCCACACCGGAGCGGGTTTTGAAGGCCTGGCTATCCTGATGGACTGGCGTCAGGCCCTGAGCGTCGTCGGTGATAATGCGGTGTTGGTCGTGGTGGTTGAAGCCATGGGATCGCGGCCGCGGGATGCCGGCGCCTGGATGCTGGTGTCCCCCGATCGGGTGATTGGCACCATCGGCGGCGGGGCCATGGAGTTTGAGAGCATTGCCCATAGCCGCACATCGGCTGCCGGTACCCGGGCTTTTCATCTGGGGCCGGGGATCGATCAGTGCTGTGGCGGCTACGTCGAAGTGGAATTTGTGCCCGTCGCTGAACTGGACCTGGGTGATGACTGGGTGCTGTTACCTTCCGGCCGACGTTGGTTGGCCCAGCCGCCGGCGCCGCTGCTGCGCGTGCACGGTGGCGGGCATGTGACCCGGGCGCTGGCGCCACTTGCGGCGGCCATGCCGATTCGTGTCGAGGTGGTCGAGTCTAGGGACGACTGGCGCGCCGGCCCCTGGCCCACTGATGTGGCGGTTTCTGAACGCCCCGGTGATAGCAGGCCCGATGCGGTGCTGATCATGACCCACGAGCACTCAGCGGACTTGGCTTGGTGCCGTCACTACTTGACCGGAGAGCCGCCCCGGTGGCTCGGTGTGATCGGGTCGGACAGCAAGGCCGTGCGCTTTAAAAACCGCCTACGCGAGGACGGCCTTGCTTCCGATGCATTGCATTGCCCGGTTGGTGAGCGTTTGGGTGATAAGTCCCCGCCCGTGGTCGCCCTGTCTTTGTTGCATGCGGTCATGACGCCGCTGCTGAGTTTCCATTCTACTAGTCGAATTCAATGAAATTACTTCAAGGCCACCTGGTTGGCTTCGCCGACGATGGCAATTTTTTCGAGCACCGGCGCGGTGTACTGGCCGTCGCTGATGGCCGTATTCAGGACATGGGTGAGCTGGCCGAGCTGCGCGCGCGCTATCCCGATGCGGTGCTAACGGATCATGGCGATGCGTGGATCATGCCGGGCTTTGTTGACGCCCATGTGCACTATCCGCAGCTGGGTGTGATTGCCAGCCACGGTCGCGAGTTGCTGGAGTGGCTCACTGACTACACCTTTCCCGAGGAAGCGCGTTTTGCTGACGCTGACTACGCCGAAGCCCAAGCTGAAGCGTTTTGGGATGAGCTCGTTCGCAACGGCACCACCTCAGCGGCGGTGTTCTCGACGGTTCACGCGTGCTCTGCCGACGCCCTGTTTCGCAGCGCGCACCGGCGCGGCCACCGGGTGATGACCGGCAAGGTCATGATGGACCGGCACTGCCCGGCGGATCTGGCGGACACGGCGCAGTCCGCCTACGACGATAGCGAGGCCCTAATCCGGCGCTGGCATGGTCAAGGGCGCCTGGACTATGCCTTGACGCCGCGTTTTGCGCCGACCTCGAGCCCAGCGCAGCTGGTTGCCTGCGCCGCGCTGTGGGATGCCTACCCTGACGTGGCGATGCAGACACACTTGTCGGAAAACAAAGACGAGATAGCCTGGGTTGGCCGCCTCTTTCCCGATGCACCGGACTATTTGGGCGTCTATGAAAACGCGGGCTTGCTCCGCCCGCGCAGTTTGTTTGGTCATGCGATTCACCTGCTGCCGCGCGAGCGCGACGCGGCCAGGGCCGTCGGGGCAGGGCTGGTGCATTGCCCGACCTCGAACTTGTTTTTGGGGTCTGGTTTATTTGAGTTTCAACAGCTGCTGGATGCGGGCCAACGAATCGCCCTGGCGACGGACGTGGGCGGTGGGACGTCGTTTTCGATGCTAGCGACCATGAAAGCGGCGTATCAGGTCTCGGCGATGGCTGGCCGTGCACTGGAAATTGAACCCCTGTGGTACAGCGCAACCCTGGGTGCTGCGCGGGCTTTGGGATGGAATCAAGTCGCCAATATCGAGGTCGGCTTTGAAGCAGATTTGATCGTGATCGACCCGGCGCAAACTCAAGTGTTGAATCAGCGCGTCAGGCGCGCATCGAGTCTGCGCGAGGCCCTGTTCGCAACGGCCATCCTCGGGGATGACCGTCACGTGGTGCGGACTTACGTGGCCGGGGCCTAAGCGTTAGTCCAGCCCTCGCCGGCATGCTCGAGCAATTCGGGGAAGTGTTTGAGCAAGGTTGACTTGGCCTCGTCCAGCGCCTTGGTCGGCCACTGGTGCCGGCCGGCCTCTTCTGACAGCTTGAACAGCTCGGTTAGGCACTCCCCCGCATAGGGCTTAAGGGCCTTGGCGGTTTCGGGCTGGCCGCGATGCGCTATTAGCTGCTGTAGCAGGGCTTGGACTTTGCGAGTGGCTTGCGCGGTTTGCTGAATGTATGTGTGTTGTTCCATGACGAAAACCTCTCTTGGTGGAAAAGAAGTTTAGGACTTGGGGGCAAGATCGTTCTGTCCATAGGTCCCATACTCGGGCGTCAATAAATTGATGCGCCGATTAACCGGGCCGCCATGCGCGTGGGACTGAACAGGGCAAATCCACCGGCCACCACCAGCCCAACGGCGCAGCCCATCATGTGGCCCCGGTGCACCGCGACATGACCGCGTCGAATCGCCCGTACCGCGATGGTTAGGCTGATCAGGGTCCAAGCGGACAGGCCGTGAATCCAGCTGTACTGATTGGTCAGTAAAAATGATCCGGCGGCCACCCACACCATCAACGCGACCCAGAGGCGCCCGGCAAGGCGGTGGCTTGCCGTGCCTTTGGGCCGCGCCATGATGACAATCCCAATCAGGACGGCCGCCAGGGCCGGGTATGCATGCCACAGCAGCCAAGGGCTGAGGGGGTTCACCCCCGAGCTCCGGCGACGACCTGTCCCGGCGGTTGGCCGTAGTGGTCGGTAAAGGCCGTGTAGAAACCGCTGAGTGAATTAAACCCGACCTCGAGCGCGATCGCGGTCACGGGTTTTTCGTTACGCATAATCATGCGGTGGGCATGGGACAAACGCAGTCGACGGACAAACTGGTGCACACCACAATCCAACAGGTGCTGAAAGATCCGCCGGGCTTGGGCGGCGGACAAGTCCGCCGATGCGGCGACGTCGTTTACGCTAATCGGGTCCAAATAGTGTGCGAACACGAAGTTCAGCATCTTTTGCACGCGAACCAGGTCCGGCGGTGATGCGGTTTGCAGGCCCTGGCTCTGAATGTGAGCCATCGCCATGCGCCGAATCCGCAGTCCGACTTCTTGGATGGTCTGCTGTTGGCGCCATTCAACGCCCGAGGTCCAGTCCACATGCCACTGGCGAAACAGTGGCCGGTCAAAGCTGGCGCGGTCCTGGGCAAACAGGATATCGCCGCGAAATAGCCGGGCCAAAAATTCGACCGGTAGTTGCAGCTCGCTCAGGGTGTCCAGCGGCAGGTTGATGTTAACGATGTCGCCATCGCCTTCTACCGTCACCGCCTGGTGATCGAATTGGGCCCAAAACAGGGTGATTTGGTTCGGCTCGACCCAGACGTCGCCCTGGGGCGTGCGGTAGCGCATGCGGGCGCCGGTGATGAAGTTCACCTCTAAATGGGCGTGGGTGTGGCTGTGGGCCATGACCACCGGGGTGTGGCGCTGGACGCTGAAACCGGGAAGGGGATCGTGTTCGAGCATGCGCGAGTACCAAATTAAAGGATTTCGGAAACGTACCTTATTTATTCGGAAGTGGGCAACCGGGTTCTGGCGCATAGTCCACGAGCGTTTCCCAACAAGAATAAATGAGGACGACCCATGAATAAGAATCTCACGGCCATCGCTGCTGCAGCGTTACTGGCTGGAACGGCGCAGGCTGGCACTTTGGTGATCAACACCGATGACCAAAACCCCGCACCTAAAGCGGCCTTTGAATACGCCATTGACAGTTTCAAAGCCGCCAACCCGGATGTCACCGTCGAGTGGAACAACTTCGACCGTGAGGGTTACAAAACCCGTATCCGTAACTTCCTAACCGCGGATGCGCCTGACGTGGCGACCTGGTACCCGGGCAACCGCATGGCACCCTTCGTCGATGCCGGTCTGTTTATGGACATCAGCGACGTCTGGGCAGCGGAAGGCTTGGACACGGAAATGGCCAGCACCCAGGCCACGATGACCCGCGATGGCAAGCAGTACATGATCCCCTACAGCTACTATCAGTGGGGCATCTATTACCGCAAAGACCTGTTCGACAAGGTCGGTGTAACCGTACCGGAAACCTGGGATGAGCTGCTCGCGGCCAGTGCCACGCTCAAAGAAAACGGCATCACGCCCTTCACCATCGGCTCCAAGTTCAAGTGGACGACAGGCGGCTGGTTTGACTACCTGAACCTGCGCAGCAACGGCTACGAATTCCACATGGACCTGACCTCGGGCAAGGTGCCTTACACCGATTCACGCGTTCAGGCTGTGTTTGATCGTTGGGACGAGCTGGTCGGCAACGGCTACTTCATCGACAACCACGCCACCTACAACTGGCAGGAAGGCATGGCGCCGATGGTTCAAGGCGATGCGGCCATGTACCTGATTGGTAACTTTGCCGTGGCTCCCTTCAAAGAAGCTGGCCTAACCGAAGACCAACTTGGCTTCTTCCAGTTCCCGGAAATCACCAAGGGTATGCCAATGGCCGAAGACGCGCCGGCTGATGCCTTCTTTATCCCCGCCGGCGCTAAAAACGTCGAGGACGCGAAGAAGTTCATGGCGCACATTGCATCACCTGAAGTTCAAACGGAAATGAACAAGATCCTCGGCCAGTTGCCGCCCTCATCGGCTGCACAGGTGAACGACGATCCGTACCTCAATGCCGGGTTCAAAATGCTGTCCAACGCCTACGCGCTGGCGCAGTTCTATGACCGTGACGCGCCGGCTGCTATGGCCAAGGCGGGCATGGACGGCTTCCAGGAGTACATGGTTAAGCCCGATCGTCGCCAGGCGATCTTGGAAAACTTGGACCGCGTTGTAGACCGCGTATACAAGTAGCAACACCCTGCGGTGGCCGGCCCTCGGCCGCCGCTTTCCCCACTTAGGCGGACTTACATGCTGACTCAACCACAAAAACGTGCCCTGACGCCGTGGCTGTTCATGGCTCCAGGAATGGTAATGTTCGCGCTTTACGTTGTCTGGCCTATTGGTCAGAGCTTAGCGCTAAGCTTTTACCAATGGGACGGGCTGTCCGACCCGACATACATTGGTTGGGATAACTACATTGAGCTGTGGTACGACCCAACCTTTCTTGTTGCCCTTAAAAACAACCTGATTTGGTTGGTGCTTTACATGCTGGCGGTCCCGCTGGGGCTGGGCATTGCGTTGCTGCTGAACCAAACCGTCACCGGCATTCGGCTGATTAAAAGCCTGTTTTTCTTTCCGTTTGTGATTTCACAGGTCGTGGTCGGCCTGGTGTTCGCGTGGTTTTATGACCCGAACAATGGGCTGTTGAACATTGTTCTGGCTTGGTTTGGGTTTGATCCGGTCAGCATCCTGTCCGACGAAGACCTGGTGACCTACGGCATCATTGCCGCCGGACTGTGGCCGCAGACCGCCTACTGCATGATTCTGTATTTGACTGGGCTCAATTCGGTTAGCCCCGACGTGGTCGAGGCCGGCAAGATTGACGGCGCTCAGGGCTTTCGCATGCTGTGGAGCGTGGTGCTGCCGCAGCTGCGCCCGGCGACCTTTATTGCGGTGGTGGTAACCGTTATCGGCGCGCTGCGGTCATTCGATTTGATTGCGATCATGACCCAGGGCGGGCCCTACCAACAGTCCCAGGTGCTGGCCTATTACATGTACGAGCAAGCCTTGTCTGAGTACGGCTATCGAATGGGGTATGGCAGCGCGATTGCCGCTGTGCTGTTCGCCATCATGATGGTCTATATCGTTGGCTTCCTGGTCAAAATGTACCGTGACGAGAGGGGGCTCTGATGTTTCCGGAACCGATTCAGAAACGCTCGTGGTTTGCGCAGATCAGCTACAAGGTCGCCTTGCCGATCGCCCTGTTGATTTGGTTGTTGCCCTTGTTTGCGGTGTTGCTGACGGCGGTGCGTCCGGCGGGGGACATCAATGCTGGCAACTACTGGGGCATGCCGAGCGATATCCTGTGGTGGCAAAACTTCGCCGAGGTCATCTTCAATTCCGAAGTCGGCCCCTACATGATCAATTCGCTAAAAATCACCATCCCGACCATGTTGGGCGCGGTGGGCATCGCCTGCCTGACGGGCTATGCGCTGGCGATCTACCGCTTCAAGCTCAACCTAATGGTGTTCTTCATTTTTATCGCCGGTAACTTCGTTCCCTTTCAAATCCTGATGGTGCCGGTGCGCGAATTGACCCTGCAGATCGGGCTGTACAACTCGATGTGGGGGTTGGTGCTGTTCCACGTGGCTTTTCAGGCCGGCTTTTGCACGCTGTTTATGCGTAACTTCATCAAGGCCTTGCCGTTCGATTTGATCGAGGCCGCGCGGATTGACGGTGCCAGCGAGTTCACCATTTTCCGGCGCGTTGTGCTGCCGTTGATGCGTCCGGCGATCGCCGCCCTGTGCGTGTTGATCTTTACCTTCATCTGGAACGATTTTTTCTGGGCCACGGTGCTGATTCAGTCCGAATCTGACATGCCGGTGACAGGCGGCCTGAAGGCCTTAAACGGCCAGTGGGTTGCGCGCTGGCACCTGGTCAGCGCCGGCTCAATTGTGGCGGCGTTGCCGCCGGTGGTGATGTTCTTTGCCATGCAAAAGCATTTCATCGCGGGGCTGACCCTAGGAGCCAGTAAAGGATGAAGGCGTTGCAGTGCGGTCCGAACCAGCTCGTGGTGGATTCAGCTGGCCGTGTATTACATCTCGGGCCGACGTTGCCCCTGCACGCGGTGCCGGACTACCGGCCGCAGGTGTCCCGAGCACGAACGGCTCAGCCCTCGTGGCCGCAGGCCCTGCCGCTGGCGGGCGAGGGCTGGTTCGGTGTGCCCGGGCTCGCGGTGCATGCCGGCGGTGATAATGCCCAGCCGCGTCCGTCATCCGTCAGCGTCAGTGCCACCGACACGACCCTGTCGGTTAGTTTTGTCGATGATGTGATCGGCCTTCGCTGGTCGCAGCATTGGCGCGCCTTGGGCAGCAGTGGCACCTTCGAGGTCTACTCGGACGTCAGTTCGGACACCGAGATCGCCTTGCAATACCTGGCCTCGGCAGCCGTGCCCGTTACCCACGCCACCGAGGTGGTGTCCTGCGCTGGTGGCTGGACCCGGGAGGGTCAGTTGCACCGTCACCCACTACAGGTCGGCGGCTGGCACCAAACCAGTCGCCTGGGGCGTAGCGGACATGACCACTACCCGGGGTTTTACGTCAACGAGCCGGGGCGATCCTTGGTGTTTTCCCTAGCGTGGAGCGGCGATCATCAAAGCCATGTTGATGTACTGCCCGAGGGGCAGCGCCATGCCCAAATTGGCGAGCACCTTAGCGTGCCGCTGCAACTGGCCCCAGGCAGCACCCACCAAACACCCAGCGTTTTGGTGGCGGCCGGTGGGTCGGAGCAGGCCGCTCAAGGGGCGTTGCATGCAGCCATTCGCGATCACTGGTTGCCGGTCAGCACGCAGTTGCGCCGCGACGTGCACCTCAATAGCTGGGAAGCCGTGTACTTCGATCACAACTTGGACGGGCTGAGCGCGCTGTCCGGCGCCGGTGAACGTGCCGGGGTTGAACGGTTTGTGCTGGATGACGGCTGGTTTGGGTCCCGCCGCAATGACGAGACGGCCTTGGGCGATTGGCACATTTCACCCGAGGTCTGGCCGGATGGCTTTGCACCCTTGGTCCGTGTGCTCAAGGGCAACGGGCAAAACTTTGGCCTCTGGGTCGAGCCGGAAATGGTCAGCCCGGATTCAGATCTGGCCCGAACGCACCCTGAATGGGTGCTGGGCGATGCGCGCTATGATCTGACCTTGGGGCGGCAACAGTGGATGCTCGATCTGGGCCTTGAAGCGGTTCAGGACGCACTGTTTGAGGCCCTTAGCGCGGTGCTCGCAGCCTATCCGATTAGTTATCTGAAATGGGACCACAACCGGATCGCCTCGCAGCCACGCTCCGGCGGCCGCTACGGAGTCCGGGATGCGGTGCTGGGCGTTTATCGATTGTGGGCGCGCCTGCGCGAGGCCTTTCCGGCGCTGGAAATTGAAAGCTGTGCCTCCGGCGGCGGGCGCATGGACCTCGGGGCCCTGCGCCATTGCTACCGGGTCTGGACCAGTGACTGCAACGACCCGATTGAGCGCGCGCTGATGCAACCGGCGATGATGAAGTTTTTACCCCCTGAGGTGCTGGGATCCCACGTGGGGCCCGCGGACTCGCACACCACGTCCCGTGTGACGGCCTTGAAGACCCGGGTGATCACTGCGCTTCAGGGCAGCTACGGCTATGAATTCAATATCGCCGAGCTGGCCGATAGTGAGCTGGCCGTGTTGCGTCACGGAGCCGATTGGTACCGGGCCAACCGGGGATGGATGCAGCGCTGCGAGACCCATGTTCTGAGCACGCCCGATGCCCCGCGGCAGGTGCTGATGAAGCGTTCAGAAGACGGACAGCGCATGGCACTTTGGGTCATTCAGGTGCGCGCTGAGCCCGGTGGTGTCGCGCCGCCGGTTCGCTTGCCCTTACAAGGCGATTGGCAGCTTCAGCAGGTCATCGACAGCGACGATTGGGCCCACAGCCGTGCCTATGAGTCACCCCCTCGGATTGACGAGGGGATCAAGAGTGGCGAGTGGTTGGCCGCCCATGGTTTGAACCTAGTGACCCTGTTGCCGCACCAGGCGCTTCTGATTGAAGGCGTGCGGGTATGAGCCTGCGTGTGTTCGCCCCGGGGCGCGTCAATTTAATTGGCGATCACATCGACTACCTCGGTGGTGACGTCTTGCCGATGGCACTGCCGCTGGGCACCGAGGTGACGCTGACCCCCGCGGATGCCTTTGAATTCGTCAGCGCCCAGTACCCTGAGCGCTGGACCGGGGATGACTGGCCACAGCCCTCGGGCCAGTGGTTTGACTACGTCGTCGGCTGTATTCAGCTTTGGCCTGACTCGACGCCGGTGCGGCCGTGCCGCATCGCCGTTACCGGGGACCTGCCCCGGGGTAGTGGGCTCAGCTCAAGTGCAAGCCTCGAGGTCGCGGTGCTGACGGCCCTCAATGCCTGGCTAAACGCGGGGCTCAGTCCCACTGAGGTCGCTTTGCTGGGCCAGCGCGTCGAGCGCGAATGGATTGGCCTCAATTGCGGCATTATGGATCAGTACGCCAGTGCCTGGGGAGCCGCGGGGCATGCATTGCATGTCGATTGCAGCGGCCCGCGCCATGTGCAGGTGCCGCTGACGTTGGGTGACAGCGGGTTTTGGGTGGTGAACTCCAAAGCACCCCGTGGTTTACCCGGTAGCCTGTACAACGAACGTGTGGCCGAAACCGCCGAGATCGCATCGCGTCTGGGCATCGCCGGCGCCTTAGCCCGAGCCGACGTCAACGCCGCTGATGCCTTGCCGCCCCGATTGCGGCAACGGTTTCGCCATGTTGTCAGCGAGCAGCGCCGTGTCGGCCAATTCGTGGAGGCGGCCGCGGCGCGCGATGTCCTCAGCATGGGCGCACTGATGAATGAATCACACGCATCCCTGCGCGACGATTACGAGGTGTCCGGTGAGGACCTTGATGCACTCCAGGCTGCCCTAGTCGCGTGCCCGGGTGTGTTGGGTGCGCGCATGACTGGTGGCGGATTTGGCGGCTGTGTGGTCGCGCTGATTCGCAATGACGCGGCGGCGTCCGTGCGCGATCAGGTGCGATCGGACTACCAGACCAGCCGTGGGCGCACGCCTGACTTTATTGGCGGCACGCCATCGGCCGGGGCGCGGGTGCTATGAGCGGCTACTGGGAAAAGCGCTGGCACCCACTGCGCCGGGAGTGGGTCATCATCAGCGCTAACACGGGCGCTCGACCCTGGGGAGGCGCCCGCGTGGGGGGCGAGACCGCGACCACCGTGACCCATGATCCCGGGTGCTACCTGTGCCCGGGCAACACACGTGCTGGCGGGGTTACTAACCCCGAGTATTCCGGGCCTTATGCCTTTGACAATGATTTCCCATCCCTGTCGTTTGCGGCGCCCGGCAGTGACGGACCCAATCGGGGTCAAGCGGGCGGGCTGTGCCGGGTGCTGTGCTGGAGCTCCCAGCACAACGATTCACTGGCTACGTTAAGCGATGCGGCCTTGGCTGACGTGGTGCGCCTGATGCGCGACGAGCATGCCCGGGCACGCCTGCCCGGCGTCGCTCAGGTCTTGGTGTTTGAAAACCGCGGCGCCGAGATCGGTGTCTCCAATTCCCACCCCCACGGGCAGCTGTACGCCACGGACTTCGTTACCCGTCAGGGGCGCGAGTGGCGCGACGCCCAGTCCGACCATCATGCCGCCACAGGTGGACGCCTGATCCCAGACTACCTGGCCAGCCTTGACCCGAGTCAGTGCATCGGGCGCCGTGGCGAATGGGCGGCGTGGGTGCCCGACTGTGCCCGCTTGCCCTACGAGACCTGGGTGACGCTGGACAGCCCCGTGGCGCACTTGGACGCCCTGTCCGACGCCCAGTGCGACAGCCTTGGTCCACTGCTTGGACAGTTGGTGCGCGCCTTTGATGCGCATTTCGGTCGCGCCACGCCCATGAACCTGTTGTGGGCCAGTGCGCCGGTGGATGATGATGCACGCAACGCGCATTGGCAGCTGACGCTGATGGCACAGCCGGCGCTGCGTGAACCCGATAAATTGAAATACTTCGGTGGTTTCGAGCAACTCAGCGGCAATGTGGTCAATCCGCTGCGGCCCGAGGACGCTGCTGAACACCTGAGCGCGGCCATGGCTGCGACTGCTCGTTAGGAGAGCCCATGCGCCTTGGCACCTGTTATTTCCCTGAACACTGGGACCCGGTTAATCATCCGCGTGATGTCGAGCTGATGGTTGAAGCTCGGTTGGATATCGTGCGTATGGGGGAATTTGCCTGGTCCCGGATCGAACGCAGGCCCGGCGTGTTCGATTTTGACTGGATGGACCGCACGCTCGATCGCATGCATGACGCGGGACTTGAGGTCTGCCTGTGCACGCCCACGGCAACGCCCCCGAAGTGGTTGGTCGACCGTTACCCCGAGATCTTGCCGGTAGGGCCTGACCGGCAGTTACGCGACTTTGGTTCGCGCCGCCATTACCGGTTTGCCAGCACCGTTTATCGTGAACAGTCCGAGCGCATTACCGAGATCGTCGCCAAACGCTGGGGCCAACACCCAGCGGTGACCACCTGGCAGACCGACAACGAATACGGCTGCCACGACACTACGTTCAGCTACGCGGCGGATGATTTGCGGGCGTTTAAACACTGGTGTGAGCAGCGTTATGGCTCACCGGAGGCCTTGAATCAGGCCTGGGGCAATGCCTTTTGGAGCCAAGAGATCACCGATTTCGATCAGCTGTGGCTGCCGGTTGGGGCGGTGACTGAAATCAATCCCGCGTGTGCGCTGGCGTGGCGCAGGTTCGGCTCAGATCAGGTCGCGGCGTTCAATCGCGCGCAGGTGGACCTGCTGAAATCCTTGAGCCCCGGCCGCCGTATTGCACACAACTTTATGGGTTTTTTCACCGAGTTCGATCACCACCGGGTGGCCCAGGACCTGGATATTGCGGCCTGGGATTCTTACCCGCTTGGGTTTACCGACATGTCACCGCTGCCGCGTGCGCAAAAGCTGGAATACCTGCGCACCGGACACCCGGACATCGCCG
The DNA here is from genome assembly GCA_937139465.1 of uncultured Gammaproteobacteria bacterium. GTDB lineage: Bacteria > Pseudomonadota > Gammaproteobacteria > Pseudomonadales > Litorivicinaceae > Litorivicinus. The sequence goes on along the minus strand of CAKZQE010000270.1, from coordinate 7,432 downwards.
GCTTCCACCACGATCTGTACCGTGGCATGGGGGATTTGTGGGTGATGGAGCAGCAACCCGGTCCGGTTAATTGGGCGCCGCATAACCCGGCACCGCTGCCTGGAATGGAGCACTTTTGGATCTGGGAAGCCTGGGCCCATGGCGCCGATGTCGTTAGCTTCTTCCGGTGGCGCCAGGCCCCCTGGGCACAGGAGCAAATGCACGCGGGCATGTTGCGCCCTGACGGTACGCCCGATGCAGCTTTTTATGCGGCCAAGCAAGCCGCCGAGGAACGTGACCGCTGGTTCCCCGCCGGCGCGCCGGCCAACACGCGGGCGCCGGTTGCCCTTGTGGTCGATTATGAGTCGCTGTGGGTTCAGGAAATTCAGCCCCAAGGCGCTAACTGGAACCCCCTGTGGGAAACCATGCGCTGGTACCGTGCCGCCCGCGAGAACGGGCTCACGTTGGACATTGTAGACCCGGCGGCGGATCTGTCGGGTTATGCATTGGTGCTCTGCCCGGTCAGCGCGATCATAGACGCTGCTCGGGCCGATAGCCTGCTAGCGAGTGCGGGGGAGGCCCGGGTGGTCCTTGGGCCGCGGTCAGCGAGCAAAACCCCTGAACTAAGCATTCCCAGCACCCTGGGGCTGGACACCCTGATGCCGATGAAGGTGGCGCGCGTCGGTTCCTACCCGGACGATTGGTCCATGGGGAGCGATTTGCCAGAGGCGCGTGTTATTCGTTGGCGCGAGCATATTGAAACCGAGCTGGCGCCTCTAGCACGGGGCGACGACGGTGACGGCCTGTGGTTTCGCCATCAACAGTTTGATTACCTGGCCGGCGCCCTCGATGACGGCGGTTTAAAACGTTTCGTGGGTGATCGGGCCCGCGAGCAGGGCCTTCACACCGAAGCCTTGCTGCCGGGTGAGCGGGTACGCTACCGCGGAGACATGCGCTGGCAGGCCAATTCTGGGCTGGCGCCGGCCAATGGCCTGAGCCAAGGCCAATTCAGGGTGGTGCCTTAGCCAAACGCCAGCAGGTTTAAGTCCATGGCGCGGCCGCGAACCTCCAGTAACGCCTGATATTCAGGCCCGTCGGCCCAGGCCTTGGCGGAGGCCGTGTCTGGAAACCGCAATAGGGCGAGTGCGTCCGGTGCCGCCATGGCACGTTCGTTAAACAAAAATCCCGCAAAGTCAGCCCGGGCCACAGCTTCTCCGCCATATGGGGTGAGTGTAGCCGCCACCGCATTGCGGTACTCAGCGAATGCGGCTGGGTCGTTCAGGTGGATTAGGCCAATGACGTGACAAGGCATTCACAGCTTCCTTTTAGGACTAGGAACCAAACCGCCACGGGCCAGTCCTAGGGGTGTTAATTATTGGTAAGGAATCATCTATGAAAACCTTTGTGATGGCCATGTTGATGATGGTCTCGTCCATGGCGGTGGCCAAGGATCCGGTCTACACATCCACCTTCAGCAACACGGCTCTGGGCGGTTTTGATGCCGTCAGTTACTTTGATAATTCGCCGCCCGTCCGCGGGGACAAGGCCTACGCCCATGAATACCAAGGCGCCACCTGGCTTTTCAACTCCGAGGCCAACCGAGCGGCCTTTGCTGCATCCCCGGCGCGCTATGCCCCGCAATACGGCGGCTACTGTGCCTGGGCAGCCGCACAGGGCTACACCGCCAGCGGTGACCCGATGCAGTACTCGCTTGTCGATGGGCGGTTGTATTTGAACTATAACGCCAGCGTGAAGCGCAATTGGGAAACCGATATTCCTGGCAATATTAAGGCCGCTGACGCGAACTGGCCGGGTTTGCTGAACTAGGCGACGGGAACTTCGCTGAACAGGGTCGCGCGGTTTTTTCCCGCGCGTTTTGCGTGATACATGGCGGTATCGGCTTCGCGCAGAAGCTGACCCAGGGTGCTGGAGCGGGTGCCCATGGCGCAGCCAATACTCGCGGACAAGATACTGGTGTGATCGGTCACTTGGACGGGCTTCATAATCTCGGTTCGAACGCGGTCCGAAACGGTCATCAGGTCCTGTTCGCCCCTCACTTGCGGGCACAGCAACACGAATTCGTCACCACCGATACGCGCCACGCAGTCCGTGGCCCGCGCGGCAACGGTCAGGCGCTGGGCAATTTGGTGTAGCACCCAATCACCGGCTTCGTGCCCATAGGTGTCGTTGATCGGCTTGAACCCATCTAGGTCGATCAGTAGCAATCCAATGGGAATGCAAGCGTCGCGCACGTTTAGCGCAAACAGCTGCTCAAAGGTTTGTTCCAGCTGGCGGCGGTTGGCCAGTCCGGTCAGCGGATCGGAGTTGGCCTGGGCGTACAACATGTCGCGGGTGTTCTCTGCGTCGCGCAGTGCCTTGTAGAGCTCAAGCGTTTTTGATTCGAGCAGGTGCTCCGCCTCGTCGCGGGCGGCTTCCGTCCGCGCGAGCTTGCGTTCAAGTCGTGCTAGCTTTTTGGCTAACTCGTCTTCGCTGGATGTCACGCGGCGACCTTGGTCAGGGTAAAGGTCACGTTGGTCTGGGCTTCGTCGGAGCGGTCGTCCATCTCAATGTCGATGTTCTCACCAAAGTGCCCAGCGCACCCGGCGATCAGCCCGTACGCCAGCATAGTCAGCGGCTTATCCGAGCGGTAGTTCATTTCCAGTACGTGCGGGGCGACGCGGTTGGGATTAAAGCGCGGCAGCTCGGCTTCCGGGTAAAGCTTCAGGACTTCGACGTGAATGGTGTTGTCGAGTTTCTCGAGCAATTCAAAGGTCGAGTCCACGCCTTCAAAGTGCACCGGGTAACGGGCAACAAACCGGCCCAACAGGTGCTCGCCGTAGACTTGAAGCAGGTCAGGGATGCTGACGCCGCTGCGTTCGCTCAGCGACGTGACCAGAGACACCATCTCGCTAAAGGGGTAGGTGCCGACCGACGTATAAGCCGCATTGGATTCAAGGGTGCTGGATTCGATGATGTCATCAGCAACGTCCAGTCCAAACTTGTCTTCGACCAATGCCAGAAATTCGAGAAAAATAACGCCTTTCATGGTGGCTCCTTCGTGTGGGGTCGGCTGCGTCGTGCAGGATCCTTAGTCTAGATTAGTGTGACGTAATTCACATTATGCACGAATGCCCAGGGGTCGAGTATTAGGGCCTTGGTACTGAGGGAAAACACTGACGGTGCGCTTCGCCGCGGGTAGACTATCGGATACACAGGGATTGGAGCTGGTATGACACTTAGCGAAGACTGGCTCGTCGTCATGAGCAAGCCGAGGGCCGAGTTCGAGGCACGCCTTCAACTCGAAAATCAGGGCTTTGATGTTTACCTCCCTTGTCGCATGGGGACCGCCCGGACCCAGTCAGCGGGCCAACCCGTGGCGCTGTTTCCGCGTTACCTATTCGTCCGCCTGACTGCGCAGGCCCAGTCCGTCATGCCGATTCGTTCGACCCGTGGCGTCAGCCAAGTGGTCCGGTTTGGCCCAACCATGGCCTGGGCGCCGGACCGCCTGATTCAGAATGTTCGAGCTTTTGAACACCAGTTGCGCCAAGCCGGAACGCCGGGCCGTTTTAAGCCAGGGGATCAGGCAGAAGTGCTGCTCGGTCCGTTTGCCGGTATCACGGCGGACGTTGTGAAAAGTGACGACGCACGGGTGGTGTTGCTGCTCAAAGTACTGGGCAGCCAACAAAAGGTCGTGTTTGACGCCGGAACGCTGAGCAAGGTCTAGGTCACGGCGATCAACTACCCGACACTGGCTAGGCTCACAGGCACCGATCAAGGCTGTATAGTTGCGGCTTCTTCAAGCGGATAACGAACGCCATGACCCTAGATATTTTTACTGAAGCGCGTAGCGCCAAGGTCTTCCACGATACCCCAGTGACGGTGGATCAGCTGAAATCGCTTTATGAGGTGGCTAAATGGGCCCCGTCCGAGAGCAACAGCTGCCCCATGCGCCTGACCTTTGTTCATTCCGATGCGGCGAAAGCTAAATTGCGTCCCTTCATTGTTGAGCCGAACCGGCCGAAATCGGATTCGGCGCCTGTGATCGCGATTGTCGCCTACGACTCCGCCTTTACCGATCACCTGGCGACCCTGGCGCCACACCTGCCAAGCCCCAGTTACTTCGATCAAATGCCGCCTGATGCCCGTGAATGGTCCGGATTTCGGAGTGCCAACCTACAGGCCGGTATGCTGATTGCGGCAGCGCGTGCGATGGGGCTGGATTGTGGTCCTTTGGGCGGCTTTGACCGCGCAGGGGTCGATCAAGCATTTTATGCGGACTCGACCTGGCGCACCAGTTTTCTGTTGATGCTTGGGCATGCGAACGCGGAAGAAAATTATCCCCGGGGCGCGCGTCCAGACTTTGAGCAGGCCTGCGAGCTGCTTTGATTGGGTGGGCGCCATAAGCTGTGGCGCCCTCGTTACGTCGTTGCGGATTTTTGCTGTGGGATGCGCTTACGAGCAAGCGGTTTGGAAGCTCCGGTCATCGTAAGCGGTAGTATTTTTAGCAGGGGTTTGTCATGGCGAGGAAGGATGGTAGGCCCAGCTGGACTCGAACCAGCGACCAAAGGATTATGAGTCCTCTGCTCTAACCAACTGAGCTATAGGCCCACGCGAGGCGCAGTATAGCTCAAAGTCGGTGGCCTCGCGCTAGTCAGTTGTCGCTAACTTGGGAGGCGATTTGTGCAAGGGTCGCCCGGATGGCCGAACGGACCTCGATTTCGCGGCTGGCGGTCGCGGCGAGTGCTTTGAGAATCGACCGTTCGCGCTCATCCAAACGCGCCCGCGGTTCCCGGTCGATCAGGCAGAAGGTCGCGACACGTTGGCCGGCGGACATAATCGGTGCGCCCGCGTAGTAGCGGATGTGGGGTTCCCCTGTGACCAGCGGATTGCTTTTGAAGCGCAGGTCTCGAAAGGTATCTGGCACCTCAAAAATGTCGTCACCCAAAATCGTGTAGTTGCAAAACGCTTGATCGCGGGGCGTTTCTGGAGCGCTGAGTCCAACGCACGACTTAAACCACTGGCGGTCCTCGTCAATCAGGCTTATCAGCGTGATGGGCAGTTGAAAAATGTCCGCCGCCATTTGCGTCAGTCGGTCGAAGCATTCTTCGGAACCCGTGTCCAAAAGGTTCAGCGAATGCAGTGCGTCTAATCGTTCAGCTTCATTAACGGGTGTGGGGTAGTCCGTGTTATGCGGCATCCGATAGCCTTTTTGCTTGTTCTGGTCGGTGCAAGAAATAGCCCTGAAAGGTCGTGAATCCAAGGTCACGAAGGGTGTTTAGTTGATCGTTGGACTCGATGCCCTCGACCACGCATTGTTTATTCATCAGGCTTACGAAACTGCGAATGACACGCAGGTGTTGCCGAACTTTGGCGTCATCAAAGCGAGCGCTTACGCCTCGGTCGATTTTGATAATGTCGAAATCGTATTCGGCGATCAGCGACATTTTTTGGCTTTCACCAGCGCCAAAATCGTCCAGTGCCAGTCGATGCCCGAGCTTACGCAGGCGCTGAAAAAAGGCGTTGGCGACCGACGGCGTGGGCATTGGGTGGCCTTCGGTAATCTCGAGCACCACGGGTTCACGATGGCCAGCTAACAAATCAAACACCGCTTCACGATGTTCCTCGGCCCGCAGTGCCGTAGCACTCAGGTTGAGGGAGTTGGTCGCGTTCTCGCGCGATACCACATCGTTCAGCTGGAGCTTCAGCCACTCGATCTGAGTGGCGGGGGCCATGTTTTCGAAGAACACCTCGAGGCTGGGTGCGTCGCCCATATTCTTCGGTCTCGACAGCACTTCCTGATGGGTGATCTCTTGCGAGTCCCAATGCACGATGTGCTGAACCATAAAGTCAGCGTCGATCACGTTACCTCCTGTCCCTCGTCCAGGCCGCGACACCAAAGGGTGAGTTGGCCTAGGCTTGTTGCATTTTTGTACCCTTTATTCGTCCAAAAAGCTACGGAGGTGGTCCGACCGAGTCGGGTGGCGTAGCTTTCGAAGTGCTTTGGCTTCGATTTGGCGAATGCGCTCGCGGGTTACGTCGAACTGCTTTCCGACTTCTTCGAGCGTGTGGTCGGTGTTCATATCGATACCAAACCGCATGCGAAGTACCTTGGCTTCACGGGCAGTCAGGCTCGACAAAACATCCTGCGTCGCTTCTAACAGGCCAACTTCGGTGGCGCGGTCCAGCGGGCTAGAGGCACTGCTGTCTTCGATGAAGTCGCCCAGGTTCGAGTCTTCGTCATCGCCGATCGGCGTCTCCATCGAGATGGGCTCTTTGGCGATCTTCAATACCTTGCGGACTTTGTCCTCGGGCATTTCCAGACGTTCGCCCAGCTCTTCAGGGGTGGGTTCGCGGCCCATTTCCTGCAGCATCTGACGGCTGACGCGGTTCAGTTTGTTGATCGTTTCGATCATGTGAACCGGGATACGAATGGTGCGCGCCTGGTCGGCAATCGAGCGAGTAATCGCCTGACGAATCCACCAGGTGGCATAGGTCGAGAACTTGTAACCGCGACGGTATTCAAACTTATCGACCGCTTTCATCAGGCCGATGTTGCCCTCCTGAATCAAGTCCAGGAATTGAAGGCCTCGGTTGGTGTACTTCTTGGCGATCGAAATCACCAAGCGAAGGTTTGCCTCGACCATGTCGCGCTTGGCACGACGAGCTTTTGACATACCCTTGTTGAGCGCGCTTTGAAGGGCTTTTAACTCGGTAAACGTCAGGCTTGATGCTTCCAGCACCGACGCAATACGGATCTGGCAGCGTTTGATGTCAGACATGTACTTGTCCAGCATCGGCTTTTTGGATTTGGTGCGAATCTCGTCAAACCATGCCGGGTTGGTTTCGTTGCCGGTGAACGATTTGATAAACAGGCTGCGATCGACGCGTGCGTGGCGAACGCACATGTTTTGAACCTGGCGTTCCTGTTCCTTGACGTGGTCCAGGACTTCTTTGACCTGTGTGACCATGTCGTCGTAAACACGCGGGACCAGTTTGATCGAACAGAACACTTCAAGCAGCTCGTCCATCGCCATATCGAAGGCCTTGGTGCTGCGGCCGTCTTTTTCCTGGGCGGCTTTGACTGACGCTAGGTGCGTGCGGATGCGATCGAATCGTGCCTCGACTTCGACCATGTCCGGTCCGCTGGGTGCCTCGTCTTCTTCAGTGTCGTCGGTGTCGTCTTCTTCGATTTCTTCGCCAGCTTCGATCGCCTCGGCCTGGGCCTCGGCAGCCTCAGCGGCGAGTTGCTCGGGGCTTTTGGGGTCTTCGACTTCGTCGAGGAATCCGCTCATCAGGTCAGTGATGCGGCCTTCTTCTTCGATAATGCGGTCGTATTCGGCGACGATGGCATCGACCACGCCGGGGTAGTGCGCAACCGCCGCCATGACTTCACGAATGCCGTCTTCGATGCGTTTGGCGATAACGATTTCGCCTTCGCGCGTCAGCAGATCCA
>CAKZQE010000269.1 GCA_937139465.1 uncultured Gammaproteobacteria bacterium | reverse complement strand
TCGAAGTCGATCAGGCTGTTGGCTGCCGCGGTCGCGACGCTCCAGGCCTCAGTGACCTCGTGGCCTTCGGACGCGAGCAGTAGCCGGAGGCTTTTGCGGATGATGGCTTCATCTTCAACGATCAGGATTTTAGCCACGTGATCTCCGGGGTAGGGTCAATGTCATGGTGGTGCCCTGGCCTGCGGGCGTCGGGCTGGTCACTCGAATGTTGCCGTGGTGACTTCGAGCGATACCATAGCACAGGGCAAGTCCAAGTCCGGTACCACCCTCGTCGGTTCGCGTGCTGACAAAGGGTTCGAACACGCGCGTCTGCATATCGGGGCTAATGCCCTTGCCATTATCAGTGATCGACAGTTTCCAATGCATGGCATCGCTGCGGTCCGAGATTTTGATTCGCAGTTCCTGAGGGTTTGGGTGGGCCTGGGCCGCGTTGCGCAGCAGGTTGATGAGCACCTGGGACAAGCCCACGGGGTCACCTTCAAGTTGCAGGTCATCCCCCAGTTCGACCGCAATGCTGTCCTCGTGGTGTTCCGGGTCCAGCTGAAACAGGCGCAGCGTATCCTTGATTAATGTGTGGGTCGAAAACGGTTGGCGGGTGGCACTGCTGTCGCTCTTGGTGGAAAACTTCAGTAGCCCGCGAATGATCTGGTTTATACGCTGGGTCTGGCTGCGAATCAGGGTGGCTTGTTCGGCGGCCTCTGGGGGCAAAAGCTGAGCCAGCGAGTCGATGCCGGTCACCGGGTGGCCAATTTCGTGGGCGACACCTGCGGCCAGCTCGCCGATGGCGGCCAGCCGGTTTTGGTGAGCCAGCTCTTTTTCCAAGCGGTGTTGAGCGCTTTGGTCCTCGATCAGCACAATGCTCACCAAAGGGTCAGCACCCTGGGCGAGGCCCTTGTGCAGCACCAGGTGCAAGGGGTCAGAAACAAACCGCTGACTAACGTCGCCGGGTGAGGACACGAACTCACGCAGTGCGGCATTCCATGGCGCTGGCAGGTCATCGATGGACTTGCCCAGGGTGGCATGGGGTCGCAGTCCCGTCAGCTTTGCCATTTCTGGATTCCAGTGACGCACCCGTTGGGCGCTGTCCAGGGCTAGGGTCGCCATTGGTAGGCGGTTTAACAGTTGGTGTTGCTCGTTAATTGTGCGCACACGGGTCGCCCGCGCAATGAGGCCGGACACCAGTAGCGCGATAATAAGGGCTAAAAACAGCCACTCGACGGGCGTCATAGGCGCTCCAAATCAAAGTAGGGGAGGGCGCGCGCCAGCACCGCGTCGGCGCTCGTGCCCTCGGGTGAATGCCCCGGGATTAACCGCGACAGGACCAGGCATAAATTGGCATGCCACTGGGATGGATCGATTGCCGGTGCGTGGTTTTGTTTGGATAGCTTTTGGCCGTTGTCGGCGCGCATGACGGGCAGGTGGCCGTATGCTGGAGCCTCGCTACCGAGGGCTTCAATGAGTGTGCGATGGATCGGCGTAGAGTCGAGTAGGTCATCGCCGCGGATAACACAGGCGATCTTGAGGTCAATCTCGTCCACCGCACAAGCGAGGTGGTAGCTCGGGTGGTCATCGCGGCGCCATAGCACGGGCGCATCGAGGTGAGTCGCCGCTTGTTGTCCGGCTATAAGGTCGCAGTAGGGGCTCGAGTCACTTGGCTGTAAGCGCTGGGCCGATGGGTCGGTCATGCCGTGACAGTCTGGGCCATGCACACCGCCGCGCAGGC
>CAKZQE010000268.1 GCA_937139465.1 uncultured Gammaproteobacteria bacterium | reverse complement strand
AGTTCGGGTTGGCAAGCTGGCTGCCCAGGTTAACGGACGACGCCGAGGTCTGCTGGCGCTGAACGTCGTTGTCATAGCTGACATTGCCACGTACGTCGCCCGCATCCGTGAAGGAGTAATCGCCAAAGTTGATCAAAATGCCGCCCGCCTCGTTCGGGCTCGGCAAGGCATTGATGACCTCGATAATGCTGATCACGGTCTTAATGAACTGAACGTATTTCACCGTGCCCTTGCCACCGAACATCATGATCATGTCGATGGTGTTGGTCGGCGAGCCCAGCAGGTCCGAGACCAGTGGCAACGGATCCAGCAGCGGCTTGATGGCGTCATAGATTGGACGCGTCACCTTAGCGATTTCACCGAGCACCGGGCCGGCAAAGTTTGAAATAAAACTGCCCAGATCCAGACTGATGTCCCGGAAACCGACGTTGGGCGCATCACCAAAGGTCACCTGGCTGGTTGGGTCGGACAGGTCAACCTTGATGAATGACTGCTGATAGTAGAAATCGACCAAGAAACGCGGAAAGTCAGTGCTACCTGCGAAACTGGTGACCGCCGCCAGATCGACATCAACGCCGGCATCGAAGGTGGCGTTAAAGACATCACCGAACGACGCACCTTTGAGCTCGTTGGATAAGCTCAGGCGCCCATCCGTAGCAAAGGTCCCTGGATCCAAAATGTCACCGGTTAGGCTCGCGTAGAGCTCTTTGTGGCCGCCTTTTTTGTTGTTGGTCAGCTCGAAGTCGAGGAAGCCGATGGCGGCTTTCAGACTGGCGTCGTCATCAATATCGCCGTAGAACTGAAGCAACAGTTCCTGTTCACGGGCCGGGTTAGCGTTGGCATCAATGTAGAAATCAAGTTTGTCGTCGATGAAGCTGACACCGAAGCCAAGGGCAATGTCGTACTCCATGCCCAGGGTCAACACGGCGTCGGAATCGAAGCTAATCGGTAGACCCGGCACCGCCGCGTCAAGCGACATATCGATCTCAATTGGATCGAACACGTCACCCATAGCGCGAACGTTGACCGACAGGTCGGTGTAGTCATCGGTAAGTCGAACATCGACCTGACGGTAGTCCGTCAAGCGCGCGCCGTCGGCACCGACAAAGCGAATTCCAGACTCGGCGTAGACCCAATCGAAGACCTCAAACAGCGCCTTTTGAATCAGGTTGACGGAGGTAAATTCGCCACCGTTTTTGGACTTCTCAACGTCGATAAAGTCCGACAGGTCCCCAAGCGCCCCCTCGATTGGGTCGATCAAGGTGCTGGAGACAAATCGCGATCCCTTACGCAGGTTGTCGCCGATAAAGGGCATTTCGAGCTTAAACAGCGGCGACGAGGCCAGCTGCTTGTCGAGCTGCTCGAGCATGCCAATCAACCCGTCAACCAGCAGTTGCGGGTCATTGATGAACATCGCCAAGCCGAGCTGGGGCACGGGGTTGGGTATGTGGTAGTAGAAATGATCGTCAGCACTGGTGGTGCCTGCGAACAAGCTGTCTAGCTCACCCAAATCAAACCCGAGGAAGATCTCGTGGTTGTTGAGATAACCCGGCGCAGTGGCGTCGGTGACGTTGGTGTAGGCCTCACCCAGTGTCGCCGCTGCGGCACTGTATAGATCGTCGTTACCACCCAGCGGCATGGTTTCAGTCGGGAAGTAGGTCGGCAAGACAATGGCTGCATACCCATCCGAGGACAGCGATGCCGCTGCTTGATTACCCGCTAGGTTGCTGGTCGCCGTCCCAACGGTGAGTACCAAGTCATTGTCCAGACTGTATTCAATGGTCGCTGCGTGATTGTCACCCTGGGCGTCGGCCTCGGCGTTGCCATCACGGTCGATGGCGATAAAGCCATTTTTAATCGCCGCGGTGACTTCCGCGCCGGGCACAAAAGTCAGTCCGGCGGTCAGTGACGGATTGAGGTTAGTTACCCGGGCGGCATAGTCCACGAACAGGCCCGTGCCCTTCTTGACTGTGAAGGTGGCACCTGGATCGGCCACCGTTCCAGTTAGCGCGGTCTCGATCGAGCCCTTGACACCAAAATCGAACGCCAGGTCCAGATCCAATGGCGGCAGGTCGATATCAATGTTCAGGCCCAGCGCCCGCAGTGCGTTGAGCTCGGACACCGGCAGGTAATCCGACGGACGCAGGCGTGAGCTGTAATTGCCATTGAAGGTCAGCGACGAGTTCGCCGCGGCGAACTGCAAAATGCCGATATTGAAATCCAGCGCAAAGCCCGACACCACGGTCGCACCGTTGTTTTCAGTAAATATCAGGCGAACTTCGATCGGCGGATTGTTTTCAAGAGCGGTTCGGGCACTGCCGGTGACGTCCGGGTACAGCTTGTCCCACAACAGCGTGTTGATCTCAGACACGTTGCCCTGGTCATCATCATCCGCGGCCAAGATCGCATCGGCGGCGCTGTCCAAGGCCGCCAGCACACCACCGATCCCCGTCATGTCATCCAGCGAACGGTCGACGAATGGCAGGTCCATTTGCACCGGTTCCGCGGCCATATCAGCGACGAACTTAATGCCATTAGCAATCGCGGTCAGCGAGAGCTGCTGCGAACCCAGGTTCTGCAGCGTTTCCAAGAACTCAGACGTCAGCGCCGTGACACCGTCGGCCAGACCGTAGGCCAGGGTCACGAAGTGGTTGGCTTTCTCAGTGGCGAAGTCGCCAAGGGCAACATTGTCGTAAGCATCGGCATTGATGCCGCCGGTCGGCAGCGGATTAAACGCAGCCTTGAAATCAAACAGTTTGGTCGAGAACGGATCAAGACCGCCAATGCCGAAATCAAGGACGCCATACACCGGCAGCTCAAAGATAAAGAGCTCTTCGTTGACGAAGTCGAACGATAGAGACCGAGACGACAACTCATTCGCTGTGATTTTGCTCAGACTGTCATCAAACAGCGCGTTGGCGCCGTCGAACAGGCTTGCCCGCAGGAACTGCGACTCCATGCCCGCCGCTAGGCTGACGCCGGGCTTCAATTCAGTCCCCAGCTTCAGCGGCTCGCCGCGGCCCGTGCTGGCAATGGCTTGCAGGCGAATCCCAATCTCTTTTTCCTGTTCACTGTAGATCAAGGAGTAGGCCATGTAACTCAAGGAGACTGTGGTGACGACCAACAACCCCAATGTGAGCAAGATAATCTTGGTACGAAGGC
>CAKZQE010000267.1 GCA_937139465.1 uncultured Gammaproteobacteria bacterium | reverse complement strand
GAAGCTGGCCTTGAAGACCCACGGAATGCCCAGCTTTTCAGTCACGTCCTGGTAGGTCGCCGCCACTTCCATGGCCAGCCCTTCGGACTCCAGCACGTTCATGCCGCCGAACAGAACAAAGGGGCGCTCGTTGGAGCACTGGATGCCGTCAATGGTGACTGTGTTCATGCGCGCTCCTCATGGAAGTCCATGGCTGCGCGGACAAAGGCTGCAAACAAGGGGTGGCCGTGCCGCGGGTTAGAGGTGAATTCCGGGTGGAATTGGACACCCACAAACCAGGGGTGATCGGGTACTTCGATGACCTCGACCAAATTACCGTCGGTCGAGGTGCCAGCCACAACCAGTCCAGCCTCAACCAGCTGACGACGGAAGCCGTTGTTGAACTCCCAGCGATGGCGGTGGCGTTCACGAATGACCTGCTGGCCGTATGCCTTGGCAACCTTCGTGCCCTCGACTAACGCGCAGTCTTGTCCGCCCAGGCGCATGGTGCCGCCGAGGTCGCTGTCTTCGTCACGAATTTCAAGCTCGCCCTCGTCATTGGTCCACTCGGTGATCAATGCAATCACCGGGTGTGTCGAGTCTTGAGTAAATTCCGTCGAGTTGGCGTCGGCCATGCCGGCAACGTGCCGGGCGTATTCGATCGCAGCGACCTGCATGCCGAGGCAAATACCCAGGTACGGGATCTTGTTTTCGCGGGCATAGCGGACGGTGGCAATTTTGCCCTCGACCCCGCGTTCACCGAAGCCGCCAGGCACCAGGATAGCGTCGACGTCAGCCAACAGTTCTGTGCCCTTGCGCTCGATGTCTTCGGAGTCGATGTAACGCAGTTTGACCTTGGCGCGGTTATGGATGCCCGCGTGGGTCATGGCCTCGATCAAGCTCTTGTAGGCCTCGAGCAAATCCATGTACTTGCCGACCATGGCAATGGTCACTGTGTGCTGCGGATTCAGGTGCGCATCAACCACGCGAATCCAGGGCTCCAGGTCCGCATCCTTGGCATCCATTTCCATGCGCTCGACCACGAACTTATCCAGCCCCGCCTGATGCAGGATGCCCGGAATGCGGTAGATGCTGTCGGCGTCCTGCAGGCTAATGACGGCGCGCTCTTCCACGTTAGTAAACAGCGAAATTTTGCGGCGACTGCTGGCATCGACTTCGTGATCGCTGCGACAAATCAACACATCGGGCTGCAGACCAATGGAGCGCATCTCTTTGACCGAGTGCTGCGTGGGCTTGGTTTTGGTTTCACCCGCGGTCGCGATGTAGGGCACCAAAGTCAGGTGCATCAGCAACGCGCGCTTTTGCCCCATTTCCTGGCGCAACTGGCGCACGCTTTCCAAAAACGGCAGTGACTCGATGTCACCCACGGTACCGCCGACTTCGACAATGGCGACGTCGAACCCTTCGCCACCCTCGAGGACCTTGTCCTTCATGGCGTCGGTGATGTGCGGAATCACTTGCACGGTTGCGCCCAGGTAGTCACCGCGGCGTTCTTTGCGCAGGACTTCTTGGTAGATGCGACCGGTGGTGAAGTTGTTTGACTGGCGCGCCTGCATGGTCACGAAGCGCTCGTAGTGACCCAGGTCTAAATCGGTCTCAGCGCCATCGTCGGTCACAAAGACTTCGCCGTGCTGGAACGGACTCATGGTGCCGGGATCAACGTTGATATAGGGGTCAAGCTTGATGATCGTAACTGAAAGGCCGCGGGCTTCTAACAAGGCGCCCAATGACGCCGCTGCGATGCCCTTGCCAAGTGATGACACCACACCGCCAGTTACAAAAATATATCGGGTCACGCCGCCCCTCCTGGGAAAATAGAAAACACCGAAAAGCCCCGTGATGGAGCGTCAAGATTCGGTCTGTTGGACGGGCGGATAGGTTAGTCGTTTAGTCGTAGTTCTTCCAGCGAAATCTGACCCTGGGGACCGATTTTGGGACGCCAGCCTCGGACCTGCCCAGCGCCGTCCTGCCAAAGCTGGCCCCGTTCCCAGGGTGGAATACCTAGCCGGTGCAAGCGACCGCCCTGCCCCGGTGGCAATGCCTGCCAGTCGGGCTTGGGCTGAGGCCAATTCACCAACAGCGGAAACAACCACAGCTCGCCTGCGTAGGCGCGAATGGACCAGCGACGGCCCAGGGCATTCCATTCAATAGCCGGCTGACGATCCGGCGCCGGCGGCAACTGCATTAATAGTGTATCAATTCGCGCTTGCGGCGGCGCAGGTATATGGCCTGCCCGCCAGCACCAAGCGGCAATACTGGCCGGCGAAGCCACCGACAACGGCAACCGGTCCCCCTGAGGCAAGGCATCAACCACGAGTCGATCAATACGCTCGATCAGTCGCCCAAGGCGCTCGACCCGATCAATGTCCGCGCGGTCAAGCCGTGGCAATAGGGTCATCCGCACCGCCACACGGCGAAATCGCAGGTCTGAGTTGGCTGGATCAACAATGGCATGTGGATGCGGAGGCGGCTTCGCGTGGTCCAGTAACGGACGCCAAAGCACACCGCGCCCCAGCGGCCGCATGGCCGGCATGCCCCGCGGCGCACGCCCTTGAAGCGCGCGCATCACGCGGGTTTCGCGCTGGTCGTCCCGATGGTGGCCAACCAACAGCCGGTCGCCCTCGGCCAAGTAGTCAGCCATCAGTGCATAACGGGCGTCACGCGCGGCCGCTTCAGTTTTCGGTGTCGACGGATCGAGGCTCAGGATATGCACGGGTAAGCCGCGGCGGATCGCCTCGGCGCGGCATCGCTCAGCCCAGGAGGTGGATGCTGCGCTCCAACCATGATTGACGTGGATAACGCCGATGTGGGGGTGGTGGGCCTGGGCGAAATCCAGTAACGCCCAGGAATCGGGGCCGCCAGAGAAAGCGACCCACCAGGTGGGCTTAGCCAATGGCGCCGTAGCGCATCAGGCGCGTGTAGCGCTCGGCCAACAGGGTATCGCTATCGAGCGCCTGCAAGCGCTCAAGCTGGCTCATCAGTGAGGCTTTGAGGCTGCTCATCAGCGCCGCGGGGTTGCGGTGGGCGCCGCCGAGGGGCTCGGCGAGGATATCGTCAACCAACCCCAGTTCATGCAGTCGCTTAGCCGTGATGCCCATGGCCTGTGCCGCATCGCTGGCACGATCGGCGGTTTTCCACAAAATCGAGGCACAGCCTTCGGGGCTGATAACTGAGTAGGTCGAGTACTGCAACATCGTCAGGTGATCGCAGACACCGATCGCCAGTGCACCGCCAGAACCACCCTCGCCCGTCACTGTGGCCAGGACCGGCACCTTCAGGCGCGACATCATCGCAATGCTAGACGCGATCGCTTCGGACTGGCCGCGCTCCTCAGCGCCGATGCCCGGGTAGGCACCCGGCGTATCAATAAAGGTCAGCACTGGCATGTTGAAACGCTCGGCCATCTGCATCAGGCGCTGGGCCTTGCGGTAGCCTTCTGGCCGCGGCATACCAAAATTACGGTATACCTTTTCTTTGACATCGCGCCCCTTTTGGTGCCCCAGCACCATGACCGGCATGCCATCTAAACGACCAACGCCGCCCACCAGTGCCGGATCATCGGCGTAGGCGCGGTCGCCGTGCAGCTCATCGAACTCGTCTAGCAGGCCGTCGACATAGTCCAGCGCATAGGGCCGGCTCGGGTGACGGGCCATCTGAGCGATCTGCCAGGGCGTCAGTTCAGAGAAAATACGACCAATCAACGCGTCGCGTTTACTGGTCAAGGTTGACACTTCGTCCGCGACATTGAGGTCACTTTGTGCCCCTACATTTGAGAGCTCATCAATTTTTGCCTGCAACTCGGCAATGGGCTGCTCAAAATCCAAAAACTCGGGGTTCACGCGTGTCGCTCCTCTTTTCGCAACCGCACAGCGGTGTCACCAAACACCTCGGTCAGTTGCAGCATCAATTCATCGGTCGGATGTACGTCCCAGCCTTGTCCTAGCTTGACGACACCGTCGGCCTCGCGGCCGCTAATGCGAAATTGTACCGGACATCCGCCGCCACGTTGAGGGGCCAAGATGTCATGCAGCCGTTTTTTCATCGCCCCGGGCACCTGGTCGACAGCAAAACGTATCTCCAGGGCATCGGCGAAGGCTTTACGGGCCTCCGTTAAGGTCCATAACCGGTCGACCTGCATTTTGTTGGTCTGGTTGCGCTCATCGAGGCTGACTTTGCCTTCCACGACAATAATCTGGTCCGTGACCAGCGCATCTTTGTACTGCTCGAACGTATCCCCGGCGAGGACCAGCTCGATGCGCGCGCTGCGATCATCCAAGGTCACAATCGCCAACGGACGGTTTGAGCGGTCACGCAAAGTGCGAATGGCAGTGATCAAGCCCGCCGTGCGCGGTCGCGCGTCGCGACTCGGCCGCAACCGGCCAATCTCGGTGACGTTGAAGTCACGAATCTCAGTGCGGTGCGCCTCGATCGGGTGCCCGGTCAGGTAAAGCCCGAGTGTGTCTTTCTCGTGCCCAAGGCGCTCGCGTTCGGCCCACACCCGGACCTTACGCACGTCCTGATAGGGGTCGCCAAGGTCGGCATCGGGTCCAGCGTCCATGCCAAGACCAAACAGGTCGTCCATGCCCGCCGCCGCCGATTTGCGTGCCTGGTTGGCCGAGCCCATGGCTGAATCCAAGGCGCCGATCAACAGGTGACGTGGCTCGTTCAGCCCGTCAAAGGCGCCGGCTTTAATCAAGGCTTCAATGGCGCGTTTATTGACCCGGGTGCCATCAACCCGCCGGCAGAAATCGAACAGGTCAGTAAAGGGCCCGTCGACCCGTGCGTCTAGCACCGCTGAAATGGGCCCCTCACCCAGTCCACGCAAGGCACCCAGCCCGTAGACCACTGCGCCATCGTCGTTAACGGTAAACTTCAGAGCGCCCTCGTTTACGTCCGGCGGATTGACCGCCAGTCCCATGCGACGGGCCTCTTCGATCAGTGGCACCACCTTATCGACGTCACCCATGTCCGCTGACATCACCGCCGCCATAAAGGCGCCCGGGTAATGGGTTTTCAGCCATGCGGTTTGATACGACACCAACGCGTAAGCCGCCGAGTGCGACTTGTTAAAGCCGTAGCCCGCGAACTTTTCCATCAAATCGAAGATCGAACCGGCCAACTGCGGGTCAACACCGCGATTGCCCGAGCCTTCCATGAACATGACCCGCTGCTTCTGCATTTCCTCGGGTTTTTTCTTACCCATGGCCCGGCGCAGCAAATCCGCCGCGCCAAGGCTGTACTGCGCCAGCACCTGGGCAATCTGCATCACCTGTTCCTGATACAGAATCACGCCGTTGGTGTCTTTCAGGATGGGTTCAAGATCCGGGTGCGGATACACCACCGGCTCGCGGCCGTGCTTACGGTTGATGTAGTCATCAACCATGCCTGACTCAAGCGGGCCCGGCCGGTACAGGGCCACCAACGCAATAATGTCGGCGAAACTCGAGGGCTGTAGGCGACGGATCAAATCCTTCATGCCGCGGCTTTCCAACTGGAATACCGCCGTCGTTTCGGCTTTTTGCAGCAGCGTAAAGGTGCGACGGTCATCCAGCGGGATGGTCTCGATGTCCGGCACATCGGCGCCGGAGTCACGAATCAGATCCAACGCCCAGTCAATAATCGTCAGGGTCCGCAGGCCCAAGAAGTCAAACTTCACCAACCCCGCAGATTCAACATCGTCCTTGTCGAACTGGGTGACGGGGCTGTCTTCGCCCTCGGGCTGATAGACCGGCACAAAGTCAGTTAACTTGGACGGCGCGATGACCACACCACCGGCGTGCTTACCGACGCCACGAATGGTGCCCTCCAGCTGGCGGGACATGGCCATGACCTCGGCCGCATCCTCGTCCATGCTCATCAGCTCATTCAGGCCAGGCTCCTGCTCCAGCGCTTTTTCCAGCGTCATTCCCACTTCGAAGGGGATCAGCTTGGACAGTTTGTCACCGACGGCGTAGGCCTTGCCCTGAGCACGCGCAACGTCACGGACCACCGCTTTGGCAGCCATCGAGCCGTAGGTGATAATCTGGGACACCGCATTACGCCCGTAGCGCTGAGCCACATAGTCAATCACGCGATCGCGCCCGACCATGCAAAAGTCAACGTCAAAGTCAGGCATCGACACCCGTTCTGGGTTCAGGAAACGTTCGAACAGCAGGTCATACTCGATCGGATCGAGATCGGTAATACGCAGCGCCCAGGCCACCGCACTACCGGCACCTGATCCACGTCCCGGGCCCACCGGCACCCCGTTATTCTTGGCCCAGTTGATAAAGTCCATAACGATCAAGAAATAGCCAGGAAAGCCCATTTGCAGGATGACGTCGACCTCGAAATCGAGCCGGTCGCGGTAGGTTTTCTCGAAGGCAGCTGCTTCGGTCGCATCCGCGGGCATGATCTTTTTCAGACGATCCGTTAGCCCTTCATGGGAAAGCTCGCGGAAGAACTCGTCCATGGTTTTGCCACTGGGGATCGGGTATTCCGGCAAGAAGTAGGTGCCAAGCTGTGGCTGGAATCCGCAGCGCTTGGCAATCGCCATGGTGTTGGCGATCGCGTCGGGCACGTCGGCGAACAGCGCGCACATTTCATCGGCCGACTTTAGGTACTGCTGATCGGTGTATTCGCGCTCACGCCGCGGATCATCCAGGGTGAAGCTAGAGGCGATACAAACCCGCGTTTCGTGGGCGTCAAAGTCAGCCTGATTGAAGAAACGAACGTCATTGGTGGCCACCACGGGCAAGTTAAGGCTGTCGGCCAGGGCCAGTGTTTCGTGCAGAACGGTCTCTTCGTGACTGCGCCCGCACCGGGTGATTTCGAGGTACAACCGATCAGGAAAAAGGGCTGAGAGCTGAGTCGCAGCGCCCGCGGCCTCGTCTCGGTCGCCTTTCATCAGCGCCATGCCGACCGAGCCTTTGAGGCTACTGGAGAGTGCGATCAACCCATCGGTTCCAGCTTCGAACAAGGCCGTTGGCAACAGCGCCTTGCCGTTTTTTTGGTGCTGCAGAAAGCCTTCGGTCAACCATTCGGACAGGCGACGATAACCGGCTTGGCTTTGCACCAACAGTGTCAGCGACGACGCCGTTTCATGACTGTCACCCCAGAGCACATCCGCGCCCATGATGGGCTGAACCCCGTTGCCCATGCAGCCGTTGTAGAACTTGACCATGGCAAAGAGGTTGGCGTTGTCGGTCAGGGCGACCGCCGGCATGCCCCGGTCGCGCACCACACCGGGTAGTTTTTTGACCCGGCACAGCCCGTCACTGAGTGAGTAATCCGAGTGGACGCGAAGGTGAACAAAGCTCATGGCATGCCTATCTAAAGAAGTTGCAGTTGTGCGACGGGTTTAAACGATCGTCGATGCTCTGGGGTCACACCCAGCTCGCGCAGCCGTGTCATGTGCTCGGCCGTGGGGTAGCCCTTGTGTCGGTCAAATCCGTACTCTGGATATTGCTGATGATACGCAAGACACCAGCGATCACGGTATACCTTGGCGACAATTGACGCCGCGGAAATGCTGGCCTTGGATTGATCCCCCTTGACCACGGCTTCGGCCGAGACACCCAAGCCCGGCGGCACCCGGTTGCCGTCAATTAGCACATGCGTCGGCTGTGGATTTAACCCAGCGACGGCCTGACGCATGGCCTCAAAGGTGGCTTGCAGAATGTTCAAACGGTCAACATCCGCCGCGTCCAGCGCAACCACGCACAGTCCGAGGGCGTCGCGGTGAATTTGTTCGGCCAGGGCGTCACGGCGTGCGGGGCTTAATGCCTTGGAATCCGCCAACCCGTCGATCCGGCACTGCGGGTTCAGAATGACCGCTGCGGCCACCACTGGGCCCACCAGCGGGCCACGGCCCACCTCGTCGACGCCGGCAATCACTGGATGGACGCCACCCGTGCCAACAACGCGGTCACCGCATTGGCAGCGCGCGCCGCCGCATTCGTGGCCAGGGTGCGGTGGATCTCAGCGAAGGCCGTCATGGCTTGCTGGTCGTCATCGTCCAGCGCTGATTGGACCGCCGGTATCAGCAGCTCCGGCCGACAACGCTCAAGCAAAAATTCGGGCACATGGGGCTGGGCCGTTAAGTGG
>CAKZQE010000266.1 GCA_937139465.1 uncultured Gammaproteobacteria bacterium | reverse complement strand
TACACTGAAATCGTATCTGGCAGCGACGCTTACACAGCGGTCGTTGCTGCTACGGCAGCCAAAGACGTTGACGTTACTGGCTACGGTGTCAAGTACAGCATGGGCGGCGTGACTGTTGGTTACAACGCTTCTAAGTCTGAGTCTACCCCTGTGGGCGGCACAATGACTAAAACTGAGCTGTCTGGCTTCTCTGCAGGCTACACCATGGGCGACCTGGGTCTGGCTGTGAACACTAGCGAAAAAGAAGTTGCCGGTGCGACTACTGAAGAAACTATGACCTTGAGCGTCAAGTACAACCTGGGCGGTGGTGCTTCTGTCTACGCAGCTTCTACGTCAAACGACAAGAACACTGCTAACGACGAAAACACCGTTGGTCTGAAGTTCTCTTTCTAATCTCTTGATTAGTTAGCGTTCTGTTGAAAAGGCTCCTTCGGGAGCCTTTTCTTTGTCTGGGGTTTGCTAAATCCCAGGCAACAAAAAAGGCGGCCCCGGGTGACCGGTGCCGCCTTTTTGTTTACTTGCTTTGCTACTGAATTGCGTTCAGCGATGTCCGAAAGTCCGCATCATCCAGCCGACCTTCGGCGTACAGGACATGCAGCTCGTCCTTGCGCAGTCCATTGAGGGCCGCCGAATCCACGCGCTGATCTTCGCCGCTAAGGATCTGGCCAATCGAGCGTGACTCGATAAAGCCCAAATCCGACGGGGTAAAGGACTCGTCACCAGTGCAATCCATCGCCACCTGAATGTCGGCTTGGTATTTCGCCAAATCCACGGGCACGGTTTTCAGCTGGCAACCGGGGCTGACCAGGCGTAGCACACCGACGTTGCCGATGCGGCCGCCAGCGCGCTCCCAGGCGCTGTCCGGCACGTTGACGGGGGTGGTGCCGACACGCACACGCCCAACGTACACAACGGCCCCGACGGGGCTGCTAAGGATCGGAAGGCCGGCGTAGGCATCGCGTTCATCGGTGCCGCTGCAACCAGACAGGGCGATGGCGGCGGTTAGGGCAAGGGCAGTCTTTTTCATGCGCTCAGTTTCTTCAATTCCGGAATCAGGGTGCGGAAGCATTTTGCGGGGGCGGCGACCAAATCGCCACCCTGGCCTTGCAGCGGGCCGCCGTTGCGATCACCGATCAGGTGCCCGGCTTCGCTGAACAGCAGTGCCAGCGGCACACGAATCTCGGGATCCAGATCAAAGGCAATGGCCAGGTCGACCCGCGACGTGGCCGCCAGTGCCAGGTCGCGCAAGCTGTCGCCAGTCGACAGGGTGCCCGATAGGAAGGGGGCGTCAGTTCCGATGACCGTGCCAAAGGCGCCGTCCGTCCGCGTGATACCGCTGCCGCGCACGCGGCGGCCTTGGAAGCCGGCGCCACTGCCTTTGCCGGCGGTGAACTGTTCCTGGCGCATGGGGCTGTAGATGGCCGTGGCCAGGGTCTGGCCTTTTTCGATGCGGGTGACCGCAAGGCTGAATTCGGGCAACCCGCGACGCAGGTTTTCCTCACCACTCAGGCTGACGAGCCAGCTGGGGGCGTCGGCGGTGTGGGCGATGTTGTCAGTCACGGTGTCGGTGGGGTGGGCTTGGCTAAGCTCTTCTTTGACCAGTGAAAGCAGGAAGCTCGAAAGGCTGGCCAAGGCATCGTTGTCCAGCGGGCCATCGTTTTTCTGGAAGGTGCGATCCATCTGTCGTACCAAGGTGTCGCCCGCGCGATGGGCGACACGCAGGGCTAAATTTGCTGCGGGTGTCATAGCATTCCTGTCACTGTCAAAGGGGTAAAAGAGCCATGCGCGGGGCCGCCGCGCGAGCGACGAGTTTAGCACCGCTTGCGCGTGGGTGCGACGGCGGATTTATTCCGTTGGCGGCTGGGGTTTGATGCGTTGCAGCCTGGCTTTTAAGGTGCTGGCTTGCCTAGGGCCGCTAGCCGCGTGTCCGCTTTAGGGCGCTCTTAAATGCTTTGAGCTGGCCGATGCGGATTAATTGATTCCGGCCAATGTGCTGGTCCGGTGTTAAGTGCCCCGCTTTGATGTGACGACGAACCGTGGTTACTGACAGCGATAAATAGTTTGCTGCGTCTGATACCGAAAGGGTCTCGTTATCAAGGTCATTGAAAGCCGTGTCGATGTCGTGCCAGCTATCCACCTTCATTCGTGCGTTGGTGGCCTGCTGCGCTTGGCGCAGTACTAACACCATAAAACGTTCTTTCTCGGGCTGTGGTAGATCGCTATAAATGGCGAGCGCGGCTTCTGCTTTTATCGGTTGCCCTTCGCCGTTAGCGTCATGTGTTTTCATTTACAGATCCGTCTTAGTTTTCGGTAAAAGTTTTCGCGTGGCCCTATCAAGAGGATGTACGTATCCGGTCCTTCGGTGTACGCGATTCGGTATTGTTGTCGGCGAATCGTGACACGTGTAACGCGGACGCCGTGCAAATCTCCATTCAGGGTTTTGCCTAGCTCTGGCGCTGTCCTTATGGCCTCGATAGCTTCTTGAATGGCGAGCTTGAGGGGCGGGGCGCTGTCTCGAATAAAGCGTACTGCATGGTTAGATAATTTGCCAATAGTGGGCTTTCTAGTTGTCATCTTTGCTCCGCTTGTGTGGAGCCACGTTACGGCGGGCCTTGATACCCGTCTGTCAGCGGGGGCGTCATTCCCTGTAGGTCATTGCCCAACCCCGCGTGGTAAACTGCGGCCGAACCATAGGTCCCATTGATTGCCCAACCACTGATTAGCGAACCCCCCATGACCCCATCGGACTTACTCGACCGCGTGCGTGTCGTGCTGTTGCACACCACCCATCCCGGCAATATCGGCGCCACCGCCCGGGCCATGAAAACCATGGGCCTGCGCAACCTGGTGCTGGTTAAACCCAAGACCTTTCCATCGGAGATTGCCGTCGCCCGATCCAGTCATGCGGACGATATTTTGGATGCCGCCGTGGTGGTCGAGACCCTGGCCGAGGCCATCGGTGACTGTCACTTTGTGGTCGGCACGGGGGATCGCACACGCACGGTGCCCTGGCCGCTGTATCGCCCCCGGGAAATGGCCGAGCACGCCCGCAGCCTGCCTGCCTCCCAGTCGATTGCAGTGGTCTTTGGCCGCGAGGACATCGGCATGACCAACGATCAAATGATGCAATGCAACGCGCAGGTCCAAATCCCCGCGAACCCGGACTACAGCAGCCTTAATTTGGGCAGTGCCGTGCAGGTGTTGGCCTACGAGCTGCGCATGGCGGCGCTGGGGGACGATCAGCAGGTGCCTGGGCGTCGCGATTGGGACGAGGCCCCGGCCACGCAGGGGGACATTGAGCGCCTAATGGAGCACTGGCAGCGCAGCTACCTCGGCGCTGAATTTTTAGACCCGAACAACCCCAAGGCCGCCATGACGCGCATTAACCGCTTGCTGGCCCGCGCGGAGCTGGACCAAATCGAGGTCAATATTTTGCGCGGGATGCTGTCGACGCTGGATCGGTGGGTAGCACGGGCCAAGGCAGAGGACTAAACTGCGCGCCATGCTGAATCGACTGAAAGAAGACATCGCCGCGGTATTTGACCGCGATCCTGCCGTTAAATCGACCTTGGAAGTGCTGACGTGCTATCCGGGGATGCGTGCGATCTGGATTCACCGCGTCAGTCACCGGCTTTATAAGGCCAATTGGCCCGTGGCCGCGCGCATGTTGTCGGGGCTGGGGCGGTTCCTCAGCGGCGTCGAAATTCACCCCGGCGCCACCATCGGCCGCCGCTTTTTTATTGACCACGGCATGGGCATCGTCATCGGC
>CAKZQE010000265.1 GCA_937139465.1 uncultured Gammaproteobacteria bacterium | reverse complement strand
GGGCTTGCGGTCCTTGGTGATCACGGTCCATCCATCGCCCAGCAACTTAACCTGGCGCGCGCCCTGGTTAATCATTGGTTCGATGGTGAAGGTCATGCCTTCCTTTAAGGTAAAGCCGGTGTTCGGTTTGCCATAGTGAAGCACCTGAGGTTCTTCGTGGAAGGTGGCGCCGATGCCATGGCCGCAGTACTCGCGGACCACGCTGTAGTTATTTTTTTCGGCGTGCTGCTGAATCACCGAACCAATGTCACCCAGCCGTGCGCCGGGGCGAACCAACTCGATGCCTTTGTACATGCATTCCTGCGTAATCCGGACCAAGCGCTCTAGATGCGGTTTCGGGGTGCCGACGAAATACATTTTGCTGGTGTCGCCGTGGAAGCCGTCTTTGATCACGGTGACGTCGATGTTGATGATGTCACCATCCTTTAACACCTTGGCATCGCCGGGGATGCCGTGGCAGACCACTTGGTTGATCGAGGTGCAGCAACTGCCGGTGAAGCCGTGGTACCCCAGGGTGGCGGGAACGGCTTGTTGAACGTTGACGATGTGGTCGTGGACGAAGGTGTCGATGTCCTGCGTGGTGATGCCTGGCTTTACGAAGTCATCCAGCAGCACGAGCACCTCGGCGGCAAGGGCGCCGGCGACGCGCATTTTGTTGATTTGCTCTGGTGTTTTAATCGTAGCAGGCACGGCGGGCTCCTTTGGTTGCGCTGCAGTATACCCGGATTAAACGAAAGTTTGTCCCTGTGCTATTGCTGGACAACAACTGTGGTATATTACGCGCCGGTCGCAAGGCCGAAACTAAAATCCCCAAGCGTCTTTTTAGGAAGGAATGGACGGCAGATAGGGTCCCAGAGCACGTCTTTGGGTGTCTGTCGATCGGTCGCTTGGTTGTAATTAACCCTACGGAGAACTCACACATGAGCGTAGTTAGCATGCGCGATCTGCTGAAAGCAGGCGCACACTTTGGACACCAAACCCGTTACTGGAACCCCAAGATGTCGCAGTACATTTTTGGCGCCCGTAACCAGATCCACATCATGAACTTGGAGCACACTGTGCCCGCGTTGGAAAACGCGTCTGAGTTCGTTCGTAACTTGGCTGCAAACAAAAACAAGATCTTGTTTGTCGGCACCAAGCGCAGCGCCAGCAAAGTCATCAAGACTCAAGCCGAGCGTTGTGGCATGCCTTACGTCAACCATCGTTGGTTGGGCGGCATGTTGACCAACTACAAAACATTGCGCCAGTCGATCAAAAAACTGCGTGACCTGGAAGCTAAATCAGCTGACGGCACGTTCGACAAGCTGAACAAGAAAGAAGTGTTGGACCTGACTCGTCAGCAAGCCAAGCTTGAATTGTCAGTGGGCGGCGTAAAAGACATGGGCGGCCTGCCCGACGCGATTTTCGTGGTTGACGTTGATCACGAAGACATCGCGATCTTGGAAGCCCGCAAGCTGGGCATCCCGGTCATCGGCGTGGTCGACACCAACTCAAACCCCGATGGCGTTGACATCGTGATCCCCGGCAACGATGACGCGATCCGCGCGATCGACATCTACGCCCGTGTGATTGCTGATGCCTGCATTGCTGGCTCTGGTGCAACCGCAACAGAAAGCGAGTATGTAGAAGAAGCCGCCCCGGCGGTTGAAGGCGGCGATCAAGCCGAGGCGTAAGGCCTGAAAGTGGGGGGCTTCGGTCCCCCTCTTACTATATAAGCAGCGAATTTTTAGACACTTTTAGGAGACACACCGTGGCACAGATTTCAGCGTCATTGGTTAAAGAACTGCGCGAGCGTACTGGCTTGGGCATGATGGAATGCAAAAAGGCATTGGTCGAGCAAAACGGCGACATCGACGCCGCAATCGATCACCTGCGTAAATCATCAGGCATGAAAGCGGCCAAGAAAGCCGGTCGTGTGGCAGCAGACGGCGTGATCCGCGCCAAAGACGGCTTCATGGTTGAAATCAACTCTGAAACCGACTTCGTTGCCCGTGACGAAAACTTCTTGGGCTTCGCCGGTAGCGTCATGGACGCGGTCGTTGCCAGCAAGTCAACCGACGTGGCCGCCGTTATCGCAGGCGAGATCGACAGCGCGCGTGAAGCACTGGTTCAGAAGATTGGTGAAAACATCACGGTTCGTCGTATCGCTAGCGTTGAAGGCGACGTGGTCGGTGACTACGTCCACGGCAACAACCGTATCGGTGTATTGGTTGCCCTGAAAGGTGGCGATGAAGCGCTGGCTCGCGACGTTGCGATGCACGTGGCTGCGGTCAATCCCCAGGTCGTTAACGCCTCTGACGTCAGCGAAGACGTGGTGGCCAAAGAGAAAGAAATCTTCTCGGCTCAAGCGTTGGAATCAGGTAAGCCTGCTGAAATCGTTGAAAAAATGATTGGCGGCCGGATCCGTAAGTTCCTGTCTGAAATCAGCCTGGTTGAACAGCCTTTCGTTAAAGACCCCGACGTCACTGTTGGTAAGCTAGTGGCGAACGCAGGCGCTGAAGTATTGGCGTTTGTTCGTTACGAAGTGGGCGAAGGCATCGAGAAAGAAGAAATCGATTTCGCCACTGAAGTGATGCAGCAAGCTCGCGGCGAATAAACCTCCCCATTAAGGACCCCTGTCATGGCCGAACGCAGTAAGTACAAACGCATCCTGTTAAAGCTCAGCGGTGAAGCGCTGGCTGGTGACGAAAACTTTGGGATTAACCCCAAGGTGTTGGACCGTATGGCGCTGGAGATCGGCCAGCTGGTAGGGGTAGGGGTTCAGGTCGGCCTCGTCGTTGGCGGCGGTAACCTCTTTCGAGGTGCTGCGCTGCAGGCGGCTGGGCTCGACCGGGTCGCGGGCGACCACATGGGTATGCTGGCCACCGTGATGAACGGTTTGGCATTGCGTGACGCCCTGGAACGCTCGAACATTTCCACCCACGTCATGAGTGCAATCCCCATGAGTGGTGTGGTCGAACACTATGATCACCGCCGCGCCGTGCGCTATTTGAACTCTGGCGACGTGGTGATTTTCTCTGCCGGTACCGGTAATCCCTTCTTTACGACCGACTCGGCTGCGTGCCTGCGGGCGATTGAAATTGAAGCGAATTTGATGCTCAAGGCCACCAAGGTCGACGGCGTCTACACCGATGACCCGGTTAAAAATCCTGATGCCACCCGTTACGAGCGCCTGACCTATGACGAAGTCTTGGCTCGGCAGTTGGGTGTGATGGATTTGACTGCTATCTGCTTGGCCCGTGATCACGGCCTGCCGGTACGCGTATTTGATATGAACGAAAGTGGCTCCTTGGCCCGTGCCGTACTGGGCACAGACGAAGGCACCCTGATCGAACAGTCGGTCGACTAACCCTAGGATTCTTTATGCTGAACGAACTCAAAGACGACGCAAAAGAGCGGATGCAGAAAACCGTTGAGGCCCTGTCTCATGCCTTGGCGAAAATCCGCACCGGACGTGCCACACCGGCCATCTTGGACGCGGTCAAAGTGGACTATTACGGCTCGGCAACGCCGCTGTCGCAGGTCGCCCAGATCAAGGTAGAAGACGCGCGCACCCTTGCGGTGTCGCCGTGGGAAAAAAGCATGGTCCCGGCGATCGAAAAGGCCATCATGACCAGTGACCTGGGTTTGAATCCGTCGACGGCCGGTGAAGTGATTCGCGTTCCGATGCCGCCGCTGACCGAAGAAACCCGTAAGGGCTACGTCAAGCAGGCCCGCGCCGAAGCCGAAAATAGCCGGGTTTCAGTGCGCAACATCCGCCGTGACGTATTGGCCGATGTCAAGTCCCTACTCAAGGACAAAGACATCACCGAAGACGACGACCGCAAAGCGCAGGACGATGTCCAGAAGATCACTGACAGTTTCGTGGCCCAAATCGACACCATGTTGAGCGCCAAGGAAAAAGACCTGCTCGAGGTCTGAGTTTGAGTCAGCCAACACACGTTGCCATCATCATGGATGGCAACAACCGCTGGGCCCAACGCGAGGGCCTGACTGGCCTGTCTGGTCACAAAGCCGGTGGCGAAGCCGTTAAGGTCGTCACCGACCGTTGCCTTCACCATCAGATCCAACACCTGACCCTTTTTGCGTTCTCGTCAGAGAACTGGGCGCGTCCGGCGGTCGAGGTCAAAGGCTTGATGGAACTGTTCGCCACCACCCTGAAAAAAGACGTCAAACGGCTTAACGACCGTAACGTGCGCTTGCGTGTCGTCGGGCGTCGTGACCGGCTGTCTAAGCGGCTGGTCGGGTTGATCGAAAAAGCGGAGGCCGACACCGCCGGCAATACCGCGATGACGGTCAATTTAGCGGTCGACTATGGCGGTCGTTGGGACATTGTCCAAGCCGCAGCCGCCTTTGCTCAGGCTAATCCCGGTCGCGTGATCGGCGATGAATCCGAGTTGGAACCCTACCTAGCGTTGGCCCATTCGGGCGCGGTCGATTTATTGATCCGAACCGCTGGGGATCATCGGGTTAGCAACTTCACGCTCTGGCAGGCCGCCTACGCCGAGCTGTATTTTTGTGACACGCTGTGGCCTGACTTTGATGAGGCCGCGGTGGATCAGTGCATGGCTGACTTCGCCGGGCGTGAGCGCCGCTATGGCGGCCGTAAGGAAACCGCATGACCTGGGTCCGTGTTCTAACTGCAGTGGTGGTCGCGCCTCCGGTGCTGGCCGCGGTCTTTTTGCTGTCCCATGCCCTGTTTGCCCTGATGTGGGCGGGCATCATTTTGCTCGGTGCATGGGAATGGTCGCGCTTAGCCGGGGTCGGACAAAAGCGCCTACGAATGATTTTTGTGGCGCTGATTGCCGGCTCCCTGGCCTTTACCTGGTTTATGCCGCCGCAGCTGCACGTCATGGTGTTGGTGCTGGGTGTGGCCTGGTGGGGTGTGGCGCTTGGGCTCGTCATTGGTTTCCCCATGTCGCTGGATTCCTGGAACGGTCCCTGGCGCAAGCTCGGTTGCGGTTGGATGGTGTTGATTCCGGCCTGGACCGCGATGGTGGCACTGAAGCGTCACCCGGACGCGGATGCCTTGTTGTTGCTGCTGCTACTGCTGATCTGGGGGGCGGACGTCGGTGCCTATTTCGCCGGTCGCCGCTTTGGACGGCGTAAGCTAGCGCCCCACGTATCCCCCGGTAAGAGCTGGGAAGGCGTGATGGGTGGCATGGCACTCGGCATTGTGGTGACCGTGCTGGTCGGTGCCTACAAAGGGTTCGCCGGTCCCGAAATCTGGGCGACATTGCTGTTGAGCTGCATCGTGACCATGGCGGCTTCGGTCCTCGGTGATCTGTTTGAAAGCGTGCTGAAACGAATGGGCGGCCACAAAGACAGTGGACGGCTATTGCCGGGCCACGGTGGCGTGATGGATCGCATTGATTCGTTAACCGCGGCGGCACCGGTGTTTGCCCTGTGCGTGATCGGTGGCGCTTGGCTGGCATGACGCCGACACGTATTGCGTTGCTGGGGGCGACGGGTTCTATTGGGGAATCCACGCTGCGTGTGATCGCGGCTAACCCCGACTCCCATGTTGTGCAAAGTGTCAGCGGCTTTCGTCGTTTGGATGCGCTGATTGCTATTGTGAGCCGATGGCGCCCAGCGCGGGTGGCGGTCGCGGACGACAGTGCCCGCGATGCCTTGCTAGCGGCGATTGATTATCAGCCCGACGTGGTAACAGGGCCTGATGGGTTAGTGGCACTCGCCGAGGACCCAGACGCGGATTTGGTTGTGGCGGCGATTATGGGGGCGGCGGGGCTGCCCTCGACCATGGCGGCTGCGCGCGCGGGCAAGCGAATTGCCTTGGCCAACAAGGAAGCCTTGGTGATGGCTGGCACGCTGATGATGGACGCGGTCGAACACCACGGGGCAACGCTGCTGCCCGTGGACTCGGAGCACAACGCAATCTTTCAGTCGCTGCCAACGGACTACCGCTGTGGTCAATCCATCGCGGGCCTCTCGCAGCTATGGCTGACCTGCTCGGGCGGCCCGTTTCGGGACGAACCCCAGCGCGACCTGTCGGCGGTGACGCCTGCTGAGGCCTGCGCCCACCCAAACTGGTCCATGGGTCAAAAAATCTCAGTCGATTCGGCCACCTTGATGAACAAAGGGCTTGAACTGATCGAGGCCTGCCATCTGTTCAATGTGCCGGCTGATCAAGTTCGCGTGGTGTTGCATCCGCAAAGCGTCATCCACAGTTTGGTTGAGTACACCGATGGGTCCTTTATCTCCCAGCTCGGCCGCACTGACATGCAGGTGCCGATCGCCAGTGCCCTGGCGCATCCGGCCCGGATCGACAGCGGGGTGGCGCCGCTCAATTTAATGGAGCTCGGGCAACTGAGTTTCGCGGCCCCGGACGACGAACGTTTTCCGGCGCTCGGTATTGCCCGCGAGGCCGTCACCGCATCTCAGTACCACTGTATTTGGCTGAACGCGGTCAACGAGTGTGCGGTGGCTGACTTTTTAGCCGGCGATCTGGCCTTTGATCGGATCGCGGACCGCGCCCGTCAGGCCTTGGACTCCTTAACGACATCCCCCATTGACTCTCTAGAAGCCGTCCTTGAGGCTGATCGCAACGCTAGACGCTGGTATTCGGAGTTATAAATGTCGCTGACCATGTTGTTCGCCACGCTCACGGCGCTGGGCGTCCTGATTACCGTTCACGAATTTGGCCACTTCTGGGTGGCGCGCCGCTGTGGCGTCCGGGTGCTGACCTTCTCCATTGGCTTTGGCCCGACCCTCGTGCGCTGGCGAGATAAGCTCGGTACCCAGTATCAGATCGCCGCGCTGCCACTGGGCGGCTACGTCAAAATGCTGGACTCACGTGAGGGCAGTGTTGACGCGGCCGAGTACGCCCAGTCGTTCGACCACAAATCCCTGGGCCAGCGTGCGGCCATTGTTGCGGCGGGTCCGGCCATCAACTTTGCCTTTGCCGTGCTGATGTACTTTGTTCTGGCCTTGGTGGGGCGTGACGTGGTGGCACCGATCCTCGGTGAGATTGAACCCGGGTCAGCCGCTGAACGCGCTGGGCTGAGTGCGGGGCTCGAAGTGGTCAGCGTCAACGGCCGCGCGACCTCGGGCTGGCAGGATGTGGGGCTATATATTTTAGGCGACGCCGGCGAGACTCAGGGTGTTGAGATCGGCGTTAAACGCCCTGGCGAGTCAGTGCAAAGCCTGCGCACCCTGGACGTGTCGGGCTTATCTGGCGAGTTGATCAACCCGCTGGCACAACTTGGCATAACGCCCTGGGCGCCGCGGGTGGACCCGATTGTGCGTGAAACCGTGCCGAACAGCCCCGCCGCAGAGGCGGGCCTGCAAGCCGGGGATCAAATTACCCGGATTGACGGGCGCCTGATCGATGGCTGGATGGACTTGGTCGACACCGTTAGCGCGGCGCCGGGGCAGACCCTGCGCGTGGAGTGGCTGCGCGGCAACGACCGGATCGAGCGTGACCTAACGCCGGCGCCCAGCGATGATGACCCCAGTGTCGGGCGTATTGGTATCTACCCCCAGGCCACGCCGATTCCGGATGATTACCTGCGCACAGAGCGCTCTGGTTTTGTTGGCGCTATCGGCCAGGGCTTTGTCCGGACCTGGGAAATGTCGGCCTTCACCGTGGAAGCGCTGTTCAAAATGATCACCGGTGTGCTGTCGCCGGCTAACTTGTCCGGCCCTATCAGCATTGCTAAAGTGGCGACCGCCTCGGCTGAGTCCGGATTGTTGCCGTACCTCGGCTTTTTGGCCTTGCTCAGCGTCAGCTTAGGCGTGTTGAATTTGATGCCGATTCCCATCTTGGATGGGGGTCACTTGCTTTGGTATGCCATCGAAGCGGTCACCGGTCGACCGGTGCCTGAACACATTCAAGCCATGGGGATGCGCGTCGGCATGACCCTCGTGATGGGCTTGATGGTGGTTGCTTTTTATAATGATTTAACCTGACATCACAGTCAGGCTTGCATGGAATTGATGGCTCATGGCCCTTGCTCTTCGTAGTGTTGTTGCGTTCGCGTGTTTGGTGTTGTCACCCTGGGTATTAGCGTTTTCGGTCGCTGATATTCGCATCGAGGGGCTAAAGCGCGTGTCGTCGGAGCGGGTGTTCGCGGTACTGCCCGTACGCGCCGGCC
Organism: uncultured Gammaproteobacteria bacterium; assembly: GCA_937139465.1. Taxonomy (GTDB): domain Bacteria; phylum Pseudomonadota; class Gammaproteobacteria; order Pseudomonadales; family Litorivicinaceae; genus Litorivicinus. The sequence goes on along the minus strand of CAKZQE010000265.1, from coordinate 5,329 downwards.
AAACCTACACCCCATCCTTGGGTGCACAAACCATTCGCTCGCTGTTTGAGTTGGGATTCTTTCGCAATGTAAGCCTTGAGCAGGACAACAATGATCTGGTTATTCGGGTCACCGAGCGTCCGGCCATTGCCCGCGTTGTGTTCACCGGCAACAAGATTATTCCTGATGAATCCCTGCGCGACGTGCTGCGCGGGGCCGGTGTCGCCGAAGGTGAGGTGTTACTGCAGTCAACGCTGGATCGCCTGCAGGCCCAGCTGCAGCGCGAATACGAAGGGCAGGGGCGCTACGATTCGACGGTCCAGACCCGCACCCGCGAATTGCCAGACAACCGAATCGGCATTGAGCTGGACATTAACGAAGGCCAAATCGCCACCATCGGCCGTATTCGTTTCATCGGTGTGGACCAAGTCGACGAGGATGACCTGCGCGACGCCATGGAGCTGTCCGAACCCGGGGCCTTCACCTTCTTCACCAAGCGTCACCGCTTTAACCGTCAGCGCCTGGCCGGTGACGTTGAACGCATCCGCTCGGTTTACTTTGACCGCGGCTTTGCCCGTGTTGATGTGAAGTCGTCAACGGTGCAACTGGATCCGCAAAGCCAAACGGTCTTTCTGACGCTGTTGGTTGATGAAGGCCGCGTTTACACCTTGGGCGACGTTCGTGTGGCGGGTGAGCTACCGCCCGGCGTGGACGCCTTGGATGACGAACTTAGCCTGACGGTTGGGGAAATGTATCGCCAACGGGATGTCAGCGCCGACGCCGAGCGATTGAAAGACGTCTTAGGCAAATCCGGCTTTACCGGAGCCAATGTCCGCGAAGTGCCCGAATTTGATGACGCGGCGGGCACCGTTGATCTGACCTATTTGGTCGAGCCGGGCCTGAAGACCTACGTTCGCCGCATCGAATTCAAGGGCAATGAAGTCACCGCCGACCCGGTGATGCGCCGTAACCTGGTTCAACTCGAAGGTGCTGTGGCTGACACGGGCAAGATCGAACTGAGCCGAGCACGCCTCGAGCGCTTGGGCTTTTTTAGCCGCGTAACGCCGTCGCTGAAGCCGGTGCCAGGCTCACCCGATCAGGCTGATCTGGAAATTGAAGTCGAGGAACAGTCCACCGGTACCTTCAGTGCCAGCGTCGGCTATTCGCAGTCCTCCGGCGCGGTTTTTGGCGTCGAGCTCGCCCAGGACAACTTCTTGGGCAGCGGCAACAACGTTAGCTTCGGGGTCAACAAGTCCGACTCGGTGTCGCAGTTGAGTTTCAGCTTCTTTGACCCCTTCCTGACCGTCGATGGGGTCAGTCGCGGTATTGATGCCTTCTACCGTCAGACCGATTTCGCCGAGGAGGGCTCGTCCAGTTACAGTATCGACGAGACCGGGGTCAGCGTTAACTTCGGCTACCCCATCAGCGAGTACGCTCGGATCGGGTTCAGCGGCGGTGTGCTGGCGACGGATTTGAAATTGGGTGCGAACCTTGATGTCGGACAGATCGATGACTTCCTGACCGATGTTGGTGGGCAAACCTCGTACACCGAGTTCCAAACCGGTATTTACTGGCAACGCTCGACCTTAAACCGTGGCCTGCTGCCGACGGACGGTAGCTATCAGCGCGTGAACTTGGATCTAAGTCTTCCGGGTTCGGATCTTGAGTACTACACGGCCGGCTATGATGGCGAGCGTTACTTTAACCTGGCCCCTGAAAAGGCCATCCGGGTCCGTGGGCGCGTCGCTTACGGCAGCGGACTGGGCGATCTGTCAACGATTCCGTTCTTCCGCAACTACTTTGCCGGCGGCCAGCGCAGCGTGCGTGGCTATGAAGCCAACTCGCTGGGACCACGATCAGTGGTGAGTAGCGGCACCAGCGACCCCTTCGGCGGTGATTTGCTGATCACGACCGGGGTGGACTATCAAATGGCCGCGCCTTTCGTAGACAACCCTCGCAGCAACCGCCTGTCGCTGTTTGTTGATGCCGGCCAGGTTTACGACTCGCGTGCCAACATCGACCTGGGTGAGCTGCGCGCCAGTGCCGGTGTCGCCTTTACGTGGATCACCGCCATTGGTCCGTTGAGCTTCAGCTACGCCACCCCGTTGAACGAGCAATCGGGCGACAAGACGGAGTCGTTCCAGTTCTCGATCGGTACCGGCTTGTGATCCGAGGGCTCGCGCTCTGGTTGTCGCTGCTGTGTGCGTCAGTGACCCACGCCGGCGGTATCGGGGTTATCGATATCGAAGCCGTGCTGTCAGCCTCCGATCGGGCCCAGGTCGCGCGGCAGCAGTGGCAGGACGAGCTTGCGCCGACCCAAGCCAAACTGGCGCGACTGCTTGAGCAGGGGCAGCTGGCCGAGCGTCGACTGGCCATGGACGGCGTTTCTAGCCAGGAGCGCGAGTCATTGGTAGCCGAAATGGATGGCCTTCGCACGGAAATCGCGACCCTGCAACGCGATGCTCAGCGGGTCATCCAAGAACGCGAGCAAGCCTTTCTGGACACGAACCTGCCGATACTTGAGTCCTTGGTGATCGAATTGGCGGACGCGCAGAATCTGGACTTAGTGGTCAATGCCGAATCCGTTGTCTGGGGTCGCCCCAGCGTCAACCTGAGCGACGACCTATTGGTGCGTCTCAACGCCACGCCATGACGTTGGCGGAGTTGGCGCAGCACCTGGGCGCAACGCTGGTGGGCGACGGCGCGATGTCGCCAAAGCGGCTGGCCTCGCTGACCAGTGCCGGGCCCGACGACCTATCGTTTTTGATGCCAGGAAAACCCGCAGACACCGACGCCGGGGCGCTGATTGTGTCTCGTGCCCACCCGGTCGATTCGACTCGTCACTACCTACAAGTTGATGATGTTTACGCGGCCTATGCGGCGGCGAGTCAGCACATGGACCCGGCCCCAGCGCAGGCGCTAGGTGTTCACCCTGGCGCCTATGTTGATCCGACGGCCGTCATTGGCGAGGACGTGTGTATCGGGCCCGGTGCGGTGATCGAAGCGGGTGTGACGGTCGGCGACGCAAGCGTTATTGGTGCCCATTGCACGGTAGGCGCGAACAGCCGGATAGGGCGTGCGGTTGTGCTGATGGCCCGCGTCACGCTCTATCACGGCGTGACCCTGGGTGATCGTTGCCGCATTCACAGCGGGGCGGTGATTGGTGCCGACGGCTTTGGCTTTGCCCCCTCGGCCGACGGCTGGCAGAAAATCCACCAGCTCGGCGGCGTGACCTTGGGTGATGACTGCGAAGTCGGTGCTAACACTTGCATCGACCGGGGCGCATTGGATGACACGCGCCTGGGTCAGGGCGTTAAAATTGATGATCAGGTGATGATTGCACACAACTGCGTGATCGGTGATCGCACGGCTATCGCGGCCTGCGTTGGCATGGCCGGAAGTACCGTCTTGGGCGCCAATTGCACCGTCGGTGGGGCGTCGGGTTTCACCGGTCATATTACCCTGTGTGATAACGTACACATCGGCGCGATGACACTCGTGGCCGGCGACATTCGTGCGCCGGGTGCCTATGCAGGTGGTGTGCAAGGCGCACGCCCGATGCGGTCATGGAAGAAAAACGTGGCCCGGTTTAACCAGCTCGATGAGCTAGCACGGCGTTTGCTGGCGCTAGAAAAACGACAGAACGAAACGAAGGAATAGCGACGTGATGCTAGATGTAAAGGAAATCCAAAAGTATTTGCCCCACCGGTACCCCTTTTTATTGGTGGATCGCATTTTGGAGCTCGAGCTTAACAAGCGGGTCGTGGCGCTAAAAAATATTTCGGTCAACGAAGATTTATTCAACGGCCACTTTCCGGGTAACCCTATTTTCCCGGGTGTGCTGATCATTGAAGCGATGGCGCAGGCCTCCGGTGTCCTGGGTTTTAAAACCATGGACAAGACCCCCGAGGACGGCAGCGTCTACTTGTTCGTCGGTGCGGACAATGTGCGCTTTAAACGCCAAGTCGTGCCCGGCGATCAGCTGATCATGACCGCCGAAGTGGTGAAGGTTCGTCGTGGCATTTGGAAGTTTGCGTGCACGGCCACCGTGGACGGCGAGCTGGTGTGCTCGGCCGATATTATGTGCGCGGACCGGGAAGTCTAGATGATCCACCCAACCGCGATTGTTGACCCCAAGGCCGAGCTGGCCCCGGACGTCAGCGTGGGGCCCTACGCCATTATCGGTGCAGGGGTCCAGATTGATGAGGGCACCTCGATTGGGCCCCATGCGGTGGTGAGCGGGCCGACGACACTGGGCAAACACAACCGGGTGTTTCAGTTCGCCAGCGTCGGCGAGGCCTGCCAGGATCTGAAGTACAACGACGAGCCGACCCGGCTGGAAGTTGGCGATAACAACACCATTCGGGAAGGGGTGACCCTGCATCGCGGCACGGTTCAGGACCAGGGCGTGACGAAGGTGGGGTCGGGAAACCTGTTGATGGCCTACGTGCATGTCGCCCATGACTGCGTGGTCGGCGACAACATCATTGTGGCCAATAACGCCGCCCTGGCCGGTCACGTGAAGGTCGGCGATGGCGTCATCATTGGCGGCGGGACTTTGATTCATCAATTTTGTCAGATTGGTGCCTACAGCATGACCGCCGCCGGCACCGTCGTGTTTCAAGATATCCCCGCCTTTGTCATGGCGGCGGGTAATCGGGCCCGGGCCAACGGCATGAATTTTGAGGGCATGCGTCGCCGCGGTTATTCCGATGACAGCATTGCCGCTCTGCGCCGCGCATACAAAACCGTGTTCCGTGCCGGGCTGACCCTGGACGACGCCCTTGGCCGCCTGGCCGCGGATGCGGCGGCCGACAACTGGGTGGCCCTGTTCCGTGACTCATTGGTGGCGGCGAAACGCGGCATCGTTCGATAGTGACGGCCAAACGCTTTGTGATCGTCGCCGGTGAGGTATCCGGCGACTTGCTCGGGGCCGCCTTGATTCGCGAGCTGAAAAAACAACACCCCGGCTCGCATTTTGAGGGCATCGGCGGCCCTGCGATGGCGGCCGAGGGTTTTTACAGCCTGGTTCCGATGGAGCGTCTAAGCGTCATGGGACTGGTCGAGGTCCTCGGTCGCCTGCGCGAGCTACTGAAGCTGCGTCGGGACATCGTCAAGCACTATCGGGTTGAACCGCCGAGCGCGTTTATTGGCATCGATGCGCCTGACTTTAATCTGTCACTCGCTAAACGCTTCAAAGACATGGGCGTGTTGGCCGTGCATTTTGTCAGCCCGTCGGTTTGGGCCTGGCGTTCGGAGCGGGTCAAAAAGATTGCGACCCAAGTGGACCTGATGCTGACGCTGTTTCCCTTTGAAGTATCGATTTACCGCGAGCAGGGTATGCGCGTTG
>CAKZQE010000264.1 GCA_937139465.1 uncultured Gammaproteobacteria bacterium | reverse complement strand
TCAGGTCCGAAATTTGGCCAACGCTGTTGGCCGCTGAGGTCACCCCGAGGGACTGCTCGTTACTGGCTACCCGAATGGCCTGGACGGATTCGTCAAATGCCTCAATTTGGGTGAACACAGACCCCATGACGCCTTGAACGTCATTGACCTCGCGCAGGCCTTGCTCGGTGGCGTTGGTAACCCCAGCCAACAACTGGCGAACGCCTTTTGCCTGTTCTGAGGCACGACCGGCAAGCGCGCCCACTTCCTGGGCGACGACGCTGAACCCGCGGCCGGCCTCGCCTGCGCGGGCGGCCTCGACGGCGGCATTCAAGGCCAGCAAGTTCGTCTGGAAGGCGATTTGGTCAATGGCCTCCAGGATGGAGCTGGTTTTTGCGACCTGTGCCTTGATGTTTTCCATCTGGCTGAGGGTTTTGACCAGGGCGCTTTGGCCTTGGCTGGCTTGAGCGGTTAGCTGGCCGGATTGCTCGACCAGGCGCTCGGATGCTTCGAGGTTGCCGCGGATAGTGCTTTCGAGTTCGCGGGTGGCACCGGCGGTTTCTTCAAGCTGGGCCGCGGCGGTTTGAGTCCGTGTGGTTAGGTGGCCCGCGCGCTTGGCAAGGTCAGACGCGCTCTCCTCGACGTTGGACGCTGAATCCAGCGACTGCCTAAGGGCTTCGTTCAACGTCGCGATAGCGGCGGCCAGTGCGTTGCCTAGGTCACCTTTAAGCTCGTTGGCGAAGTCAAGTTGGCACTGGGCGATGGATTTGAAGGCGTTGACGACCTTTTTGCGTCCGCTGGTGTTCTGCAGTGTCACCACGTAGCCATCGCCATGGGCTTCGATAAAACCCTTTTGCGTGTCCGAGACCGCCAGCGTGGTGCCGGGTTTCAGCGAGTCAGGGGAAATGAATACGGATCCTTTCGATAACGGCTGGTTCGAATCAGTGACGCGCCCTTGGGCGTCCAAGACAACGACGGGGCATTTGATGGCAGACAGTAACGACACTGACACGTCCTTGGTGGTGAGGATGAATTTTGTTCCGTTTGTGTATAGCGGCCCGTCGCGGGGAATCTTTATGGTTTTTGCAGTTCCACGTTGTCAATTAGTCGCGCTTTTCCGAGGTACGCGGCGACCAAAATGACCAGCTTGGTGTCGGCCAGTCCCGCAGATGACAGTGCGTGGGCACAGCGCACTTCAAAGTAGTCAACGCGGAAACCGGCGGCATTGAGCGCGGTGGTGGCATCACGCTGAATGGCCGCGAAATCCGTTTCACCGTCCAAGATGCGTTGCCGGGCTGATTGCAGGCTTTGATAAAGCAGGGGCGCCTGAGCACGTTCGGTGTCAGTCAAATAGGCGTTTCGGCTGCTCAGTGCCAAACCGTCATCGGCGCGCCCGGTGGGGACGCCGACGATGCTCAGCGGCATCAACAGGTCCCGTGCCATTTGGCGTATGACGGCGAGTTGTTGGAAGTCCTTGCGGCCAAAAAATGCCTGGTGGGGCTGGACGATGTTAAACAGTTTCGACACCACGGTGGCGACGCCGGCGAAGTGGCCTGGACGCGAGGCTCCGCACAGTATGTTGGCCAGCGACGGCACGTCGATTTGCGTGTTAACGCCGTGGGGGTACATCTCACGAACCGTGGGGGCGAAGAGGTAGTCTGCGCCCTCGGCGGTCAACTTGTCGTTGTCCGCTTCTAGCGTGCGCGGGTAGGCGTCGAAATCTTCGTTCGGACCAAACTGCATCGGGTTAACAAAGATCGACGCCACGGTGATGTCGCAGGCGTCCTTGCAGGCGCGAACCAAATCCATGTGACCGGCGTGCAAACTGCCCATGGTTGGGACGAAGCCGATGGTTTGACCGCGCTCGCGGTGCTGGCTGAGCGTGTCGCGAAGGGTGTCGATGGACGTTATGATTTGGGTCATTGCTCAGTCCAAAAACTGGTGTTCAGCTGCGGGGAAACTGCCGTCGCGAACGTCGCGGGCGTAGGCATTCAGCGCGTCCAACGGCGAACCCGTGTAAACCTTGACGAAGCGTGCCAGGCGGTGCGGATTGAAGCCCAGCATGTCGTGCAACACCAAAATTTGGCCGTCGGTGTCAGCCCCGGCCCCGATGCCAATCACGGGGACTGAAACCGCCTCCGTCACCTCGCGGGCGAGATCACTCGGAACACACTCAAGCAGCACGATGTCGGCGCCGGCGGCCGTCAGCGCCTGGGCAGCCTTTAAGGTTGCGTCGCGGGTGGCCTGGTCGCGCCCCTGGACCTTGTAGCCCCCAAAACGGTGCACAAACTGCGGTGTCAGGCCGAGGTGCACGCACACCGGCACGCCGGCGGCATTGAGGGCATCAACGATGGGTACCAAGCGTTCGTCGCCTTCGATTTTGACCATTTCCGCACCGGCTTGCATCAGCGCTTGCGCGCCATCGAGGGCGCGATCCACCGATGCCGCCTGCATAAATGGCAGGTCGCTGATGACCAAGCAGTTACGGTTGGTTTGGGCGACGCAGCGCGTGTGGTAGGCCATCTCATCTAGGCTGACCCCAACGGTGGAGCCCTTCCCCTGAATCACCATGCCCAGTGAGTCCCCAACCAGGATGACGTCGACATCTGACTCGCTGATCCAGTGGGCGAAGGTTGCGTCGTAGCCGGTAACACAGCTGAATTTGGCTTGGCCTTTTTGGCTTCGTAGGGTCGCTATCGTGGTGCGCTTCATCGCGAGTACCATCCTTTGGCATCAATCAACCGCACGGCCTCGCTGGTGCCGGTGGGTATTTCAAACGTCGCACGGGGCGCGGGCGATAGATCAGCCAGCGGACGCAAGACGAACTCACGCTCGTGCATGTGTGGGTGGGGCAGGGTCAGTGTAGGGCTGTCGTGCTCGACGTCCATCATCAAAATGTCGATATCGAGGGTGCGTGGCCCCCAATGAATTCGTCGCTCGCGCAGGTGCGCCGCCTCGATGGATTGGCACAGCGACAGCAAGGATTCAGGCGCCAGGGATGTGCCGATGACGGCGCAAAGGTTAAAGAAGTCGTCCTGGGGAACGTCACCCACCGGGTCAGTTTCGTACAGGGCGGAAACGTCAAACAGGCGGCACTGCGGGTGTGTGGCTAGGCTGTCGAGGGCCTGCGACAGGTGTAGGCGGCGATCACCGAGGTTTGAGCCGAGGCTCAACCACGCGCGGCCCGTGGCCTCGATTTCTCTCACTTACGATATTGGCGCCGGCGTTTGCGCGGGCGGTCATCGCGGGTGTGAACTTCGCGTTCAGGCTTCACGTCCGGGTGCTCGGCCTGGAAGTCAGTCCACCAACGCCCGAGTCCGCTTTCAATTTCTTGCGATTGTTCGCGCAACAATAAGAAGTCATAGGCCGCTCGGAAGCGCGGGTTACGCAACATGGCCAGGGCGCGGCGGGTTTGGGTGTTGGGCAGTCGCAGCTGCATTTCCCATATTTCCCGCGTGACCTGGGCAAAGCGCCGCGGAATGGCTACGGTGCTCGCGTTCAGATCAATGGTGACGGCGCCGGCTTTTGCCATGGCCTCGGCGGGCTCCAGGCCACCACGCAATTCTTGTTGGAAGCGCTGGTGTGCCGCTGGCCACAGCAGGCAGGCGTACAAAAACGCTGGGTTGACCGTGCGGCCACTTTGTAGGCGGGCGTCCGTGTTCTCCAACGCTTGCTCGATCAGGTCCCAATAGGTACTGGTGTCGTTGGCTTCCAAGATCGCGCTGGCTTCAGGGAACAAGGTTTGAAATAGGCCAAACTCCCACAGCAATTCAAAGGTATCCGCGCCGTGACCCGCTTGTAGGAGTTTCAATACTTCGTCAAATAGCCGCGAGCTGCTGACTTCGGTAAGCAGGTGGCCAAGATCGATAATGGGCAGCTCGGTCTTTTCGTCGATCGTGAGCGGCAGTTTGCCCATGAACCGAATGGCCCGCAGCATGCGCACAGGGTCTTCGCGATAGCGAGTTTCCGGGTCGCCAATGATGCGCAGGCGTCGGGCCTTGGCGTCGTCCCAGGCTCCGACGAAATCGTAGACGCAGCGATCCTTGTGGTTGTAGTAAAGGGCGTTCAGGGTAAAGTCGCGGCGCTTGGCGTCATCTTCGACGCTGCCCCAGACATTGTCACGGGTCAGCATGCCGGCTTCGTTCTGAATAGCGTCAGTGCCTTTGTGCCCTTCATGGCCGGCGCGGAACGTGGTGACTTCGAAGACCTCGGGTCCAACGCGGACGTGCACAATCTGAAAACGACGGCCAACAATGCGCGCGCGGCGGAAAATCTCGGTGACCTGCTCGGGTGTCGCGTTGGTGGCGATGTCGAAATCTTTGGGAGTTTTTCCGAGCAGAAAGTCACGCACGCCGCCGCCGACGAGGTAGGCCTCGTAGCCCGCGTGGTTGAGCTGTTCCATGATGCTGATCGCGCCTGCGTTGAGACGATGCTCTTCAATGCCGTGGACGGATGCTGGAATGACGTTTGCGCTAATGAGGTGGCCCTGCCTTTTGGTTTTGCGAAGTCTACTTGTGTTCGGGCAGATGACCAAATTACAGGCAATAAAAAAGAGGGCAATGCCCTCTTCTATTTGCTTGTTTTTCTTGTTTTCGCTCAACTCTTTTGAAGTCATCTCACCATTATTATTGTTATGCGGTGATGGTGCTTCTCGCTACGCTTCATCAGCTTTTCTAGGCGCCTTATTATTTTTATTGTCGCCGTTTGCCTTTTGTTATTTTTGTTAGGCACGAGAGCAATAGCATTTGCCGTGCCAACTTTGGTAAGTGCCAGTTTTCGGGCCTTTCAGTGATGCTAAAGTTTGACGGAAGTCCAAGTTGTTACCCTGTGCCTCAGGAGGTGTTACCTCCAGTGTTACCCAAGGTAACGTTACCCCGTCTGGCGTTTGTTACCTCTGGGAATGCCAAGTTTCTGCCGGCGCTCCCACAGGCATTTTCGGCTGACGCCTAAACGCTTGGCCAATTCGGTTTCGCTCATGCTGTCTTGATGGGCCAGTACAAAGTGCTGGAAGTAGTCTTCCAAGCTCATGTTCTGTTGCGGCTCGTCTTCGCTGGACGCAGCCAGTTCGGTGGGGCGCGCGGTGCTGGTTTGGGTAACGTGTTCCAGCCCCAGATGGTCCGGTGAGACCCAGTCGGTCTCTGCCAGAATGCCGGCCCGCTCGAGGGCGTTTTCAAGCTCGCGCACGTTGCCGGGCCAGCGATGGTTGGCCAAGGCTTGTTCGGCCTCGGGTGACAGCTTTAGGGCCGGGCGGTCGAATTTTTCCGCAACTCGGCGCAGGAACGCCGACGCCAAGATAAGGATGTCCTGCCCGCGCTCGCGCAGGGCCGGGACTTTGAGTTCGACCACATTGAGGCGGTAAAACAAGTCTTCGCGGAACTGGCCGTTTTCGACCATCGAGCGCAGGTTGCGGTGGGTCGCGCAGATCAGGCGGATGTCCACCGAGCGCGGTTGCACTTCGCCGACCCGGCGTATTTCGCCCTCCTGGAGCACGCGCAACAGCCGCGCCTGGGCTTCCAGGGGAAGTTCGCCAATCTCGTCGAGGAACAGAGTGCCGCCGCTGGCGGTCTCGATCAGGCCGACGCGATCTGCATGGGCCCCGGTGAAGGCGCCTTTTTGATGACCGAAAAGCTCGGACTCGATCAGGGTTTCGGGAATCGCGGCACAGTTGACACTGATCTGCGACTGATCGCAGCGCGTGCTTTGCATGTGGATGGCCTTGGCGACTAGCTCTTTGCCGGTGCCGCTTTCACCGTTAATCAACACGGTCACGTCGGTCTGACCGACACGTTTGATCTTGTCGAACAGCAGTTTCATGCCATCGGACTCGCCGATGATGCCGTGCCCGCCGAGGTCCGCTGGCAACTGTCGGGCCGCGGGGTTGGACAGAATCGCGTTGACCTTGGCCAGCAGTTCGCCATGGTCAAAGGGTTTGGGCATAAAGTCGGCCGCGCCGTGCTTGATCGCATCGACGGCTGCGGTGATCGACGCGTAACTGGTCAGGATCAGCACCGGGGTTGGCGCGGATAGATTAATCAGGGCATGGCCGCTGCCGCCGGGCAGGCGCGCGCCAACGCCGCTGGGGCCGTAAATTTCGCGCAAATTTGCGCAAATATTGCAAAAACAATCTGCACAAATTTGCGCAAATTTCGCGCAAATCCGGTAAATTTCGCGCAAATTCTGCCAAGTTTGCATGTTTCCGCATGGTTTATGACTTGCACCCCCGTTTATTACACCACCGTTTGTTCCGTTCCAATCTCGGCGGGTGCCCGGCGGCGCTCTCGGCAGAGCCTTCCCGCAGGGGGCTCTTTCAACAGGCCCCAGACGACTTTCGGACGCCAGCTCTTGAGTGCTCGCGTGGGAAAAGGCTA
>CAKZQE010000263.1 GCA_937139465.1 uncultured Gammaproteobacteria bacterium | reverse complement strand
GAACTGTCGGCATTGCGTTATGCAAACTACCTTGCGCTGGCGGCCGAAGCCGTCGCGCCCAAGCACCCCCGAAAAGGCCGAGAACGTTGATGACCAAGTTATTTATTGCCCTCCAATACGTGCTGCCGCAGCACCTGCTGTCACGCCTGGTCGGTTTCCTCGCACGCACCGAATGGAGCATTTTGAAGAACTTCCTGATCGAGCAATTCATTCGCTCGTTCAAGGTCAATATGACCGAATGCGACCGCACCGAGCCCACCGAATTCCAACACTTCAATGACTTTTTCACGCGCTCATTAAAAGACGGCGCACGGGTCATTCCCGAGGACGCGACGGTTTGTTTCAGCCCCGTTGACGGCGCAATCTCGCAAATAGGCACCACCGAAAACGGCCGCGTTGTCCAAGCCAAGGGTCAGGACTACGCGCTGGCGGACTTGTTGGCCGATGACGAATTGGCGGCTCGATTGCAGGGCGGTGCCTTCACCACGCTGTACCTCTCGCCCAAGGACTACCACCGCATCCACATGCCCTTCGACGGCACCCTGACCAAAATGATCCACGTGCCTGGCGCATTGTTCAGCGTCAATACGGCCACGGCAGACGCGGTCCCTGGCCTGTTCGCCCGCAACGAGCGGGTGGTCTGTGTGTTCGACACCGAACATGGCGAAGTCGCCATGGTGCTGGTTGGCGCCATGATTGTGGCGTCCATCAGCACCGCCTGGCATGGGGAAGTCACTCCCGTGCGTGGCATCCAGCGCTGGGACTATAAGGATCCAACCCCGGTACGGCTTAAACGCGGTGATGAACTAGGCCGCTTCGCCCTCGGCAGCACCGTGGTTATGTGCACCGAACCCGGCAAACTGGAGTGGGACGATGAACGCGACAGCGGCGACGACGTGCGCCTGGGCATGCCGCTGGGGCGCTGGTCATAGCTGGCCGGATCGGCTGGCCTTGGGGCTGACGATGGGGGCCGAATCGAGCAGCATTTGCGTGTACGCGTGCTGGGGTGAGGCAAACAGCGCGTCCGCCGACTGCGCCTCAACCAAGGCGCCCTGCTTCATCACGCCAATTTGATGCGCCATGGTTCGAACGACCGCTAAGTCATGGGTGATAAACAGGTACGTCAGGCCCAAATCCCGTTGCAGCTGTTTCAACAAGTTCAGCACTTGGGCCTGAACGGATACATCCAGCGCCGAGGTCGGCTCATCACAGACGATAAAGCGCGGCTCACTGGCCAGCGCCCTGGCAATCGATATGCGCTGACGCTGACCGCCACTGAACTCATGGGGGAAGCGCGCAGCGTCGGAGCTGGCTAAGCCCACCTGCTCGAGTAATTCGTCGACCCGGCGGCTGGCTTGTCTGCGATCGGACAGGCCAAACGCCCGAATCGGCTCGGCGACGATATCGCCCACGCGCCAACGGGGATTCAAACTGGCATAGGGCGATTGAAATATCATTTGCACCTGGCGCCGAACCGACGGCGCCACGGCTTTGTGGGTTGCGCCAGCCAGTAAGGCGCCATCAAACCAAACCGAACCCGAGGTTGGCGGGGTCAAGCCCACGATGGTCCGAGCCAGGGTCGACTTCCCCGATCCGCTCTCGCCGACCAAGGCATAGGTCTGGCCGGCCTCGATACTCATGCTGACATTATCCACGGCCTGGACCAGGCGCTTAGGCTGCCGCGTCAGCACCCGATGCCACAGGGGCGGTGAGATATCGAAGACCTTACTGACGTTGTCGACCCGCACCAATTCAGTCATGGGTCGCCTCCAGCCAGCAGGCCCGCCCACCCGTCATGGGAGGGCGCTCGCTACGGCACTTGGGCATCACATGGGTGCAGCGTGGGTTAAATGCGCACCCAGCTGGAATCGCATCCAAGCGCGGCATCGACCCCGCGATTTGATAAAGGTCCGTGGACACATCACCCGCCAGCGTCGGGGTCGAGGCCATCAGGCCCTGGGTGTAGGGATGCGCCGGACGGTTAATAATTTGGTCGGTTTGGCCAATTTCGATCAAGCGCCCGGCATACATCACACCTACACGGTCCGTGGTCTGCGCCACCACCCCCATGTCGTGGGTAATCAGGATCACCGCCGTGTTGCGCTCACGGCACAAGGCCTTCAGCAGATCCAGTATCTGGGCCTGAATCGAGACATCCAACGCGGTGGTGGGCTCATCGGCAATCAGCACCGCGGGCTCCGCCGACAGGGCCAAGGCCACCACCACGCGCTGGCGCATCCCGCCGGAGAACTCATGGGGGTACGCGTTAAGCCGATCCGGATCTAACCCGACCTCTGCAAGGGCGTTGCGAGCACGCAGCTCAGCCTGCTGGGCCCCAAGGTTAAAGTGCCACTGGATGGTCTCGATCAACTGGGCGCCAATGGTTTTCAAGGGGTTCAAGCTGGTCAGCGGGTCTTGAAAGACCATCCCGAAGTGGCGCCCACGGAATTCCTGAGCACGGCCCACCACGGATTCACCGTGCAAATGAATGCTGCCGCCAACAATACGCCCGGGCGGCTCCAACAGGCCCATCAGGGCTGCACCGGTCATGGATTTGCCCGCACCGGATTCACCCACTAACCCCAGGATTTCACCCTGCTCGACGTCAAAGCTGACCCCATCCAAGGCTCGCAACACGCCACGGCGCGTCGGGAACTCTACGGTTAAATCACGAACTTCAAGTGCGCTCATTGCAGTCTCGGATTGAGCGTATCGCGCAGCCAATCCCCCAACAGGTTTACCGAAAGCGCCAACGCCAAAAGCGTCAAGGCGGGGAACAACAAAATCCACCACTCCCCGGAAAACAGGAAGTCCTGACCAATACTAATCAGGGTCCCCAAGCTCGGTTGAGTCGGCGGCGCACCCACACCCAAAAACGACAGGGTTGCCTCGGCGATGATCGCCAGCGCCAGGGTGATGGTGGCGATGACCAGCACCGGCCCCATCACATTGGGGAGGATATGCCGCCGCATAATTTGCAAACGGCTAAGACCCAGAAGCTGTGCGGCTTGCACGTATTCCTTCTCTTTTTCAACCATGGTGGTGCCGCGCACGGTGCGCGCGAACTGCACCCACTCGGACAGGCCAATCGACAGGATTAGCACCCAAATGGCGAAGTCATTGCGCGCTTCTGGGGGCAGCAGCCCCCGGGCTATACCAAAAATCAGCATCGCGATCAGAATTGACGGGAAGGTCACCTGAACGTCCGCCACGCGCATGATCAGCGCATCAACCCAGCCGCCCAGGTACCCCGCTAGCAAACCCAGGGAAATACCAATCGCCATGGCCAGCCCGACTGCACTGAAACCGACAAACAACGACACCCGCAGCCCGTGCAGTATCGCTGACCACAAATCCCGCCCCTGATCATCGGTCCCGAGCAAAAAGGTGTCGCCGGTAAATGCGTTGGGCTGCATGGGCGGAGTAAACCCATTCATCAGGTTCAACGCGGCCATATCGAATGGGTCCATGACCGACAACAGCGGCGCCAACAAGGCTCCGCCAAATAGCAGCATCACAACACTGAAGGCGACAATCGCCACCGGTGACGTACGAAACGCGTAGAAAAAGTCCGAGTCCCACCACTGATACAGGCGCTGGCCAATGCTCATGATCCGGCTCCCACCTGTTTGGATTTAATACGCGGGTCGATCGCCAAATAGAGCAGATCAACGATGAGATTGATCACCACAAACACCAGCCCCACCAGCAACAGGTAGGCCGACATCACCGGAATATCGACGTAGTAGACGGCGTTGATAAACATCAGTCCGACGCCAGGCCACTGAAAAACCGACTCGGTGATAATCGCAAAGGCGACGATAGAGCCCAGCTGCAACCCCGCCACCGTAATGACCGGAACCAGCGTGTTTTTTAACGCGTGGCCAAACTGAACTCGGCGTTCACTGAGCCCACGGGCGCGGGCGAACTTGATAAAGTCCTGGCGCAGCACCTCCATCATTTCGGCCCGCACCAACCGCATAATCAAGGTCATCTGGTACAGCCCCAGGGTTACCGCTGGCAAAACGAGCGACTTCCACCCATCGAGCGTCAACAGCCCAGTCGTCCAGCCACCGATATCTACCGTACCGGAGCGCCCGAACGAGGGCAGCCACGACAACTCAACAGCGAACACCCAAATCAGCAACACACCGATCAAAAAGGTCGGCAACGACACCCCCACCAGAGACGTGGACATGATCATCTGGGCCAACCAGCCGTTGCGATTAATCGCCGTGTAAACCCCGAGCAGCACGCCCATGGTTAAGGCCATCAACGCCGACACCAGCGCCAGCTCCAGCGTCGCCGGCAAGCGCGATGCAATCATGTCAGCCACCGGCTCGCGGGTACGGTAGGACAAGCCGAAGTCGCCCTGCAGCGCATTGCCGACAAAGCGCGCGTACTGAACGGGCAGCGGATCATTAAGCCCGATTCGGTCTTTTAACGCTTCACGCTCGGCTTGGCTGGCTTCCTGTCCCAACATGTTCGAGGCCGGATCACCGACGAAACGAAACATGCTGAATGACACCAATGCCACCAACAACAGCACGAAGGTCGCCTGCCCCAGGCGGCTCAGAATAATACTTAGCATGATGATGGGTCGGCTCCGATGCCGCCCGCGCGGGCGACACCGAGGTCAACCAAACCCCCTACTGGAACGAGAGGTATTTGAAGTGTGGCTGGTCTTCTGGCTGAACATCGAAGGCGACGTTGTTCGCCATGCTCCAGTTCAGCACCTGGTTATGCACAGGCAAGTAGACAATGTCTTGCTGGACCTGATTCCAGATTTTGCCAATCGTGGCGTCGCGCACCGCAAGGTCCGTTTCCGACTCGAGGCTGACGATCATGCTGTCCACATCGGCATTGCTGTAGCCGGTGTTATTCCATGGTCCACGGTCACCCTCGCGGCTGTGCACCAGGAAGTTGAAGATGTAGTGACTATCAAAGGTCGGCACGCCCCAGCCGAGCATGTAAAACTCGGTGGTTTGGTTCTGAATTGTCGGGAAGTGCTGGGCCTTGGGCTTGGAGTCAAGGTTAACGGTGATACCGATTTGCCCCATCATGCCGACGAAGGCCTGACAGATCGCCTCATCGTTGATGTAGCGATCGTTGGGGCAATTCAGTGTCACGCTGAAGCCGTCACCATAGCCCGCGTCGGCCATTAGCGACTTCGCCTTGTTCAGGTCATTCGCCGGAATCGCACCCAGCTCCGCGGTCCAGCCGTTAACAAACGGAGGCATGATGACACCCGTCGGATCGGACTGGCCGCGCATGACGACTTTCTGAATCGCTTCGCGGTTGATCGCAATATTCATCGCCTCACGGACACGGCGGTCGGCAAAGGGGTTAGCGCCCTCGACACTGTCCGTTTCCAGGTCAGCCTTGCCTTGATTCATACCAAAGAAGATCACCCGGTTTTGGGCGGCCTTGACCACTTTTAAGCCATCGGCACTGTCGACGCGACCCAGGTCCTGCACGGGCACGTCTTGAACGAAATCAACCTCGCCTGACAGCAACGCAGCGACGCGCGTCGCTGCCGACTGAATGGGTGTGAAAATGATTTCCGTCACTTCCAAGGGGAACTGGCCCTTGCCCCAATAATTCGGGTTGGCTTTGAAGACAGTGCGCTCGTCAGGCGTCCGCGACACTAGTTGGAAGGCGCCGGTGCCATTGGTGTTGGCCGCTGCAAAGCTGGTTTCACCGGCTGCGAAGTCTTGTGGTGTCGCGCTGTCATTCGCCTCGCTCCAGCCGCGATCCATAATGAACAGGTTGGTCAGGTTGTTGATCAGCAGCGGGTTAGCGCCGTTGGTCTCGATGTCCACCGTCAGGTCATCCACCGCACGGACGTCTTTGACCGACGTCAGCAGGCCTTTCATGTCTGAGGATTCCATTTTGGCGCGCTTGATACTGAACACCACGTCATCAGCGGTGAAGGCTTCGCCACCATGGAAGGTTACGCCTTCACGTAGGGTGAAACGCCACACATTCGGGTTTCCGGGCACCGTGGCCCAGCTGGTCGCCAGCGCCGGAACAATCTGGCCGGCCATGTCACGGTGCAACAGCGGCTCATAAATCTGGTGGGCAACCGTGTGCGTGGTGCCCTCGTTTTGGGCATGCGGGTCCAGGGTCAGGGAGTCACCGGAACGGGCCCATCGAAGGGTCTCGGCAGACGCTAGGGGTGCGATGACAGCCGCGGCTAGGATGGCGGCTGCGATTTGGTTACGTGGCATGGGAGTTGCTCCTCGTTTTTATTGTGCGTGACCGGAGTCTGCCCGAGCATCACATTGAAAAACAAGAAGGAATTTTATTTCGCCGCCCATGGGTAACCCTCAGCGTGCGATCGACCATGCATCCGCCGCCAGGACTTGCTAAATCGCCGCCCACAAAAAAGCCCAGTATCGCTACTGGGCTTCCTTGGTGGTAACGGACAGCCGGGCTAAGCCGATGTGGGCTTGCCCGTAATGCCGCGTTACGCTTCTGCGACGACTGTCACCACAACGTTCTGGCTGACTTCCGCATGCAGCTGCAGACGAACTTCATGCTCGCCGACAGTGCGCAGGGGACCTTCAGACAGAATCACTTCTGACTTTTCGATCGCCTGGCCGGCCGCTGAGATCGCGTCTGCGATATCGCGGCTACCGATAGAGCCGAACAGCTTACCTTCGTCGCCTGCTTTAGACGTGATGGTAACGCTGAAGCCTTCCAGGGCTTGGGCGCGGCCGTTGGCCTGGTCCAGAGCTTCCTGAGCTGCTTTTTCCAACTCGGCGCGACGCGCTTCAAATGCCTTCAGGTTGTCAGCAGTCGCGGGGACAGCTTTAGCCTGGGGGAACAAGAAGTTGCGAGCATAGCCAGACTTAACGGCGACTTTGTCACCCAAAGCGCCCAGCTTGCCGACGTTATCTAATAAAATAACTTCCATTTTACGAATCCTCGTGTGTGCTGCTGGACTCCAGCCGGCGGAAGTTGAAATAACTGTCCGCAACGGCCAACACCAACAACATAGGTACTACCACGCTTAACAACACCAAGCTCAACACATAGGGCATGACGTGAACCCCCACCGGCACCTTCCATCGCGCCAAAAAGGCGTGAATCAGTGACAGTGACGCGACGATCAACGGGATCGCCAGGACCGGGACATAGCGCCCGGCGTCCACTCCCATCAACCCACCGAAGGCCACAGCGGCCGCCAGTAGGCTGGCAAAAATGGGTGACAATCGGAGTGCCAGGACCTCTTGGCCGAACCCGCCAGGGTTCCAGATGCGCGACTGATACCAGCGCGCGACCAACAGAGCCATCAACGCCCAGGCCACACTGGCCATGGTCAATGAACCGACAACGATCTGCGTTAGGGAACGCGAGAGCGTTGCTTCCGGAACCTGGTCAAGCCAGTCCCCGGCCATTGCCCGCAAGGTCTCCCCTGCGACGTCAATAATCACTGGCAACTGGGCACTAAACAGTAGCTCGATCGCGAAGGTTGCAAGCAACCCAAGGCCGACCACGGTCTGTAACACCCGCTCCCAGCGTGCGCTTGCGCGCAGCACTTCAATTAACACCAGCAACACCACTCCGCCTACGAGGCCGGATGCGTCGCCTTGCCATGCCAAGACAATGCCGGGCAACAAAATTGCCGCCACTGCCCATTGTGCGCCGAGTACGCCGCGCCGAAGCGCCCACGTAGCGGCTATGCCTGCTCCTACCCACGACAGAAAGGGCAAAAAGCCCAACGCAAAGCCCAATAAGGCCGCGCGTTGTTCACTGTGTCGAGTTGAAGCCAGCAGCATTGGCGTTAAAGCCTATTAATGGTTGTGAGCGTCAGAGTAAGGCAGCAGTGCCAAGAAACGCGCGCGTTTAACCGCACGAGCCAATTGACGCTGGTAGCGTGCACGAGTACCGGTGATGCGGCTCGGAACGATTTTGCCAGTCTCAGTGATGTAGGCCTTCAGAGTTTCGACGTCTTTGTAGTCGATCTCTTTGATGCCTTCCTCAGTGAATTTGCAGAACTTACGGCGACGGAAATAACGTGACATAGGTTTTCTCCTTACTCGGCGTTGTCAGCAGATTCAGCATCAGCGGCAGGCGCTTCAGCAGATTCAGCAGTGGCGTCAGCGTCAGCGGCCGGAGCAGCAGGACGTGAATCACGACGGTCAGCACGGCTTTCGGCGGCTTTGATCGGGCTCACTTCAGTGATCGCTTCTTTAGTCTTCAGTACCATGTGACGGATGATCGCGTCATTGAAACGGAAGGTCGTGGTCAGCTCGTCCATGATTTCGTTGCTGGCTTCGATGTTCAGCAATACATAGTGAGCTTTGTGGACGTCATCGATGCTGTAAGCCATCTGACGACGACCCCAGTCTTCTTGACGGTGAATAGCGCCACCGGATTCGGTGACTGTGGTTGTGTAACGTTCAACCATGGCCGGAACTTGTTCCGACTGATCAGGATGAAACATCAACACCAGTTCATAGTGCCGCATTTTGCGTCTCCCTATGGGTTAAAGTCTGGCCAGAGCCGTCATGTGGACGGTTACCTCAGACAAGGAGTGATTAACCCCGGCAATCCGGGGCGCGCGAGTATAGCTGAGGGGACCCTATTAGAACAAGCTAAGGTCCGCCAGGTCCGTCACCCCGGCCCGCAGCATCATGACCCGATCCATACCCAGCGCAACGCCGGCGCAAGCGGGCAAGGTCGGCATCGCATCCAACAGGGCCTGATCAATCGGCACCGCCGGCAATCCGCGGGCTTCGCGTTCCGCCAAATCCGCCTCGAACCGCGACCGCTGCTCGTCGGGGCAGGTCAACTCCCAGTACCCGTTTGCCAGCTCGACCCCGCGATAGAACAGCTCAAACCGGGCCGCCACGGCGTCGCCCTGCGCATCCAAGCGGGTACGCGCCAACGCCGCCTGCCCCGGGGGGTAATCGACCAGATACTCGGGGGCATGGCGCCCCAGACCGGGTTCTACTTTTAACGCACACAGCAGTTGCAGGGCATCGTCGCGGGTTAATACAGGGCCCTGGTAGTCAAACTCGGACTGCACACGCGCCAGCAACGCCGCTGTGGACGCCGTTAACGGGCACAGCCCAACCGCTGCCTGGAACGCATCCCGATACGAAATCGCCGTCGCCGGCTGGCAGCCCAGCAGCGCCATCAACAAGTCACTGAGTTCCGCGCGCAGCTGCCCGTCGTCCCAGCCCACCCGGTACCATTCCAGCAGGGTGAACTCGAGGCGGTGACGCGGGCTGACCTCGTCGACCCGGAAGGCCGACCCCAGCGCATAACAGTCACCCGCCCCCGCGGCCAGCAGGCGTTTCATAGCGTATTCAGGGGAGCTTTGCAGGTAACCCAAGCGTCGCCCGTTAGCATCAACGGCCACCGGCACTTCAATACTGGGGTCAGTGACCGGCGCGGCCATCAAACTGGGCGGGTCGACCGCCAACACGCCGCGATCGGCAAAAAATGCCCGAACGCAGGCAAAGGTGTCGGCGCGCAGCTGAAGGCGCGCCGGCAGGTCAAGGCTCAAGCGCGGCTGATGTACTTGCCAGTGCGGGTGTCGATTTTCAGGGTCTCGCCCTCTTCGATGAACAAGGGCACCTGGACGACGGCACCGGATGCCATGGTCGCCGGCTTAGAGCCGCCCTGGGCCGTGTCACCTTTGACGCCCGGGTCGGTTTGGGCCACCAGCAGGTCAATGTGGTTAGGGGCCGCCACCGCGATCACGCCGCCGTTAAACAGGGTCACCACGTACTTTTCTTGCTCTTTCAGCCACTTGACCGTGTCGCCCAGCGCCTTGGCATCACAGCCGTGCTGCTCGAAGCTGCCGTCGACTGACATGAAGTACCAAAACTCGCCGTCGTTGTAGAGGTACTCCATGTCCGTGTCCATGACGTCCGCACCCTCAAGGCTTTCGCCGGATTTAAAGGTGCGCTCCCAGACGCGGCCGGTCATCAAGTTTTTCAACTTAACGCGGTTGAAGGCCTGGCCTTTGCCGGGCTTTACAAACTCGTTTTCGACGATCGAGCAGGGGTCGCCTTCCAACAACACTTTAAGGCCAGATTTGAATTCGTTGGTCGAGTAATTGGCCATGTCAGAGGCTCCAGAAAGGTAAATTTGGCGCGTATTCTAGCCTGTCCTGACGAACGGCGCACACCTTCGTTGTGGGTCCGATGGCACCATCACCCCATGTCACATCGAGGTCCTGTTAATTTCTTAGCCGTTGCCCCCAACGAAGCCACCAGCTTCGCATGGGCCGGGCTTTTACGTGACCGCGATTTGTCACTGCGCAGCCACTGGGTGGCGGATTTAGCCGCAGCTGCGGAGCACCTTGGCCAGCATTCGGCGGATCTGATTGCCGTCATGGGGCCCGTCAACGCTGAACTGCTGGCCAAAGCAGGCGAACACGATGCCCTGCTGGTGGTGTTTGATGATGCCAACACCCACCAGTCCGCCAGCTGGATTGAGTCCGGCGCCGAAGCCATTTTCCCGTCGACACACCTGGCTGCCTTGGTGCCGGTGGCGCTGCGCGGGCTAAAACGACGGGGTCTGCTGCGCCGGGCGCGCCGCCAAATCAGCCTGGGCAATGCCAGCCACGCCGACATGCTTGCGACCTTGGATCTGCACCGCATTGGGTACGCCCTGATGGACGGCGACCGATGCATCCGCGTCAACGAAGGCTGGGCCAGCTGGCGCGGCTGCGACGCGGACACATTGACCGGCCAGCCCCTGGCCGCCCTGCTGCCCAGTGACACCGCCGAACGCGTTCGCGCGGCGATGGCGGGTGATCATGGCGACGTCGATGGCATCGCATTTCAGCCATTCATGCATCAAGGCCAGCCCTGCAGCCTGCTGACGGTGCAAAACCCGGCGACAAGCGCACGCATGCATGCCCATGCCGGGGGCTTGGAAGCCGTCATGGCAAGCCTACAAGCCCAGATCGGGTCCAGCGCCCACCAAACCCTGGTCGCCTTTGAAATCAAACACGCAGAACAGCTACGTCACAGCCTGTCGCTGCTGGACTTCGCCACCCTGATGACGGCCTTTCAGGCGCGCTTGGCCGCACTCCTGGACACGCCACCGGAGCCGCTCAACGACCACTGCTTTTTGCTGTCCCTGGCGGTCGATTCAGACACGGCCCTGGCGCGCTGCCAGGATGCACTGGCGCCATTGATGAATGAAGCCCTGGTCGACGAGTTGCCGCGCTTGAGCTGCGGCGCGGGACTGGTAGCGATCGCTCCGGGTGACGATGACCCGATGACCCTACTGCAGCGCACCTATGCTCTGGCCGCCGAGACGGACGTCGGCGAAGCGAAACTGTATCGCCCCAGTATCAGCGAGATCGCCCTCAAAGATCCCCTGGGTGCACTGGCCTCGGCGCTGTCGAACAACCAATGCGAGTTGCTCTATCAGCCCGCGGTTGCGCTCAATGCGTACGTCGGCGAAACCTACGAAGTGCTCACGCAAATGCGTGACGATGCCGGCAACCCAATCCCGGCGCGGCTGTTTGTGCGTGACGCGGGCCGCCGCGACGTGGGACGAATGCTGGATCAGTACGTGCTGGAGCAAAGTATTGAGGCACTGCTTCAGCACCTGCCCATGCACCCGGACACCCAACTGATCGTCAACCTGACATTGGCCAGCCTGCAATCGAGTGATCTGGTGCACAGCATCCAGGGCGCGGCCATGCGCTTGCCCGATAAGGGCCGCTTGATTCTGCAGTTCCGCGAAACCGACCTGGCGGTGGATTTGCAGACCAGCGGACTGCACATTAACTCGCTGAAATCGCTCGGTTTTGGCATCAGCTGCGGCCAGTTCGGCAACCTGCCAGAACCGCACCGCATGCTCGACGACCTACCCTTTGACTGGGTCAAAATTGATCCGTCGTTTATTCACGGGCTAAAACGCGACACGCAAAAACAAACGGAATTGCGCGCACTGGTCGAGGCAATCCACGCCAGCGGCGGCCGCGCCATCGCGCCCATGGTCGAGGAAGCAGCCATTCTGTCGTCACTGTACAAAGCCGGCGTGGACTTGGTGCAGGGTCACCTGATGCAACCGCCCACCCCGGTGATGAACTTCGCCTTTGAGGAGGAAATCTAGGCCAGCACGTCGGCCCAGCGCCACAACCAAATCAGGGCGTCGAGCCCTAACTGATTAACCGACAGCGGCGCCGCTTCACGAACGGCTGGCTTAGCTCGAAAGGCGACGCCCTTGCCCGCCAACGCGATCATTTTTAGATCATTGGAGCCGTCACCCGTGGCCATGATCTGATCGCGCTCCAACCCCATCGCTTGGGCCATATCGCTGAGGATCTCTGCCTTGCGAGTGGCGTCGACAATATGACCGACGGCCAACCCCGTCAGGGCGCCATTCTCGATGTCCAGCGTGTTGGCGTGAAACTCATCCATGCCCAGACGCGCGGCGATTGGCTCAGCAAAGTGCTCAAAGCCGCCGGACACCAGCGCGGTTTTGATGCCGCGCTTTTGCGCCTCGGCCATCAAGGCTTCAGCACCATCCATCAGCGTCAGGCGGGCAT
>CAKZQE010000262.1 GCA_937139465.1 uncultured Gammaproteobacteria bacterium | reverse complement strand
ATGCTGACCTTGGATGTGGGTCATGTCGATCTCTACCGGCTGGCCATCAGTACGGTCCCCGAGGCCAAGCGTGACGCCGCAGAACAGGCCCTGGCACAAAAAGATGCGAGTCAGCTGGCCGCATTGGCACTTGATGACACCGCCAATCAGCGGTTACGGGTACTGATGGATACCCAAGGTGGCGCCGGGTGCCTGACCGGATTGGCCGACGCTTTTCCCGAGGCTGCCGACGCGCTTGAGCAGTGCACCACCCTGGCCACGGCGCTGGACGGCCGGGTCAACCTGCACTTCGACTTTGCCGAAGGCCGTGGCGCGCATTACCACACCGGCCTGGTGTTTGCCCTGTATGCCCCAGACGAAGCCGCTCCGCTGGCTCAGGGTGGGCGCTACGACGCTGCCGGCGAAGCCTTCGGCACCCGGCGCGCCGCAACCGGATTCAGCGCCGACCTGCGACTGTGGCAGCTGCACGCCAAACTCGATCTTGCGACCCCGGCTCCCATCGCCGCCCCACACTTAGAAGACCCCAGCTTAACTGAGGCTATCGCCGCCCTGCGCTTGCAAGGCGAAATCGTCATCACGGATTTTGACCAGAACGCCACGCACACGCGGCGCCTCGTGAAAGCCGGAACGCAATGGACTATTGAGAAAACACAATGAACAAAAGCTTGGTGGTATTAGGCACCCAATGGGGTGATGAGGGCAAAGGCAAAATCGTTGATTTGCTGACCGATCAGGTCAGCATCGTCACGCGTTATCAGGGCGGCCACAACGCCGGCCACACCCTGGTTATCGACGGCAAAAAGACCGCGTTGCACCTGATCCCCAGTGGCATCATGCGCAGCAACGTGACCTGCGTCATCGGCAACGGCGTGGTGCTGAGCCTCGATGCCCTGCTAAAAGAGATTGATGGGTTACAGGACAACGGCGTAGAAGTCATGGGCCGCCTGAAAATCTCACCGGCTTGCCCGCTGATTTTGGACGTCCATGTGGCGCTGGATCAGGCCCGCGAAGCCCGCCGCGGCAAAGCCAAAATTGGCACCACCGGGCGCGGCATTGGTCCGGCCTACGAAGACAAGGTGGCACGCCGCGGTATCCGCCTGTCCGACGCCCTCGTCCCCGAGACCTTCGAAGCCAAGCTGCGCGAAATGCTCGATCATCACAATCACATGCTGACCAGCTACTACGGCGCCGAGGCGTGCGACGCGCAAAGCCAAATCGACAAAACCCTGGCTCAGATTGAACGCTTGCGCGGCTGCATCACCGACACCGTGGCGCTTTTGCACAACGCCCGTGAGGCGGGTGAGAACCTATTGTTTGAAGGCGCGCAAGGGTCGCTGCTGGATATCGACCACGGCACCTACCCCTACGTTACCAGCTCCAACACCACCGCCGGCGGCGTCGCCTCTGGCTCGGGGTTCGGACCGCTGTACCTGGACTACGTGCTAGGCATCACCAAAGCCTACACAACACGTGTCGGCAGCGGCCCCTTCCCGACCGAATTGGACGACGACATTGGCGAGCACCTGGGCCGCGTTGGCCAGGAATTCGGCACCACCACCGGCCGCGAGCGCCGCTGCGGTTGGTTCGATGCTGTTGCCGTGCGCCAAGCCATTCAGGTCAGCTCGATCACCGGCTTGTGCCTGACCAAACTGGACGTTTTGGATGGGCTGAAGGAAGTCAAAATCTGTGTCGCCTACGAGCTGACCGACGGCACCCGTGTTGAGAGCCTGACCGACGTGTCACGCTTGGACGAAGCGACACCCGTGTACGAAACGATGCCGGGCTGGGACGACGTCACCTTTGGCGTTCAGGATTACGATCAGCTGCCAGAAGCGGCGCGCAACTATGTCGCACGCATCGAAGCCTTGGTGGGCGCACCCTTCGACATCGTCTCGACGGGTCCCGATCGGGTTCAAACCTGCGTACGTAACGCGGAGCTGTTCGCCTAGGTGATCGCCCCCCTACTCAACGCCATCGCGCCCTTGGTGCTGATGATGGCGTTGGGTCACCTTCTTCGTCGCACCTTGGTGCGCAGTGAGTCCGTCTGGAGCGGCATCGAAAGCATTGTTTATTAC
Organism: uncultured Gammaproteobacteria bacterium; assembly: GCA_937139465.1. Lineage (GTDB taxonomy): Bacteria > Pseudomonadota > Gammaproteobacteria > Pseudomonadales > Litorivicinaceae > Litorivicinus. The sequence goes on along the minus strand of CAKZQE010000262.1, from coordinate 16,403 downwards.
GTGCTGATGCCTGCGTTGCTGTTTGCCACCATTGCCCGGGCTGACCTGGCGGCGTTGCCCTGGTCTGACCTGCTGGTGTCGCTCTACGGGACCATCTTGATCATGGCCGCACTGGCGCTGGCACCGCTGGCGTTCGGCAGCGCACGACTATCGAACCCAACGCGCACCAGTCTTTTTCAGGGCGTAACCCGGTTTAACCTCTATGTGTCCCTGGCCCTTGGGGTGTCGTTGTTCGATGCCCAAGGCCTGGCTTTGCTGGGGCTGCTGTCCGGCGCCATCGTGGTGTTTGTGAATGTGCTCTGTGTCAGCGTCATGGTCAGCCTCACCAGCGGCTCCCTGGACTGGAAGCGGATGCTGACTGAGGTCGGGAAAAACCCGCTGTTGCTCGCCTGTCTGGCCGGTGGTGGCGCCAGCGCCTTTAACCTGTGGTTGCCCGCGTTTGGCTGGCACACCTTGGAGCGCCTTGGGCAGACCGCGTTGCCACTGTCATTGCTGGCCATCGGGGCGGGCCTCAGCATCGACAAGTTCAGCCAAAACCTGCCGTTAAACCTGTATGCCGGCGCCGGACAACTGGTGCTGAAACCCTTGATCGCCTGGGGATTCGTGTGGGCCACAGGGCTGGACGTGGTGTACGGCGCCGTCGTGTTTTTGCTGTTGGCGACCCCGACGGCCCCATCCAGCTACATTTTGGCACGCAAGCTTGGCGGCGACAGTCAGGCCATGGCGTCGATTATCGTCTTCCAAACCGTGGTTGGCTTTGCCACGCTACTGGCCTTGCTGACCCTGTGGCAGGTAGTCAACGGGGTTCGTTTTACCTGAGGCAACAAAGAAGGGATTCAGCGCATCCACTTTGCCGTATGCCAGCGGCGCGCCGTTAAGGTCACAGATCGCTCCACCTGCCCCCATCAAAATCGCCTCGCCCGCCCCCGTGTCCCATTCGCAGCAGGGGCCAAGCCGCGGATAAAGGTCCGCTTCGCCCATGGCGATGGCGCAGAATTTCAAACTACTGCCACGTTGAACCCGGGTATGCGCAGGCAAGGCCTCGATAAAGGCGTGGGTGGCTGCGTTCAAGTGGTTGCGCGAGGCCAGCACCCGCAGCGGCGTGTTGGCCGCCGACGCCCGCATGGGTTCACCATTGAAGAAAGCTCCATGACCGGGCCCTCCCCACCAGGTCTGGCCTAAGGCGGGCGCATCGATAACGCCCCAGACCGGTCGGCCTTGGTGAATCAGTGCGATGTTGACGGTGTAATCGGGGTGCCCTGCGACAAAGCTTTTGGTCCCATCCAGCGGATCGACCAGCCAAAAGGTTTCCGCATTTACAAAGTCACCGTGCCCAGACTCCTCCGAGCGGATCGGAAAGTCCTTCAACGCCGCCGTGATCACGCGGTCCGCCGCCAGATCCGCCTGCGTCAAAGGGGAGTCATCGGCCTTGTCGTAGACCTCAAAATCGGACTGGAAATAGTCGAGGGTGACGCGCCCCGCCTCACGGGCGAGGGCCACCACCTGATCAAAACTGTCTGAGTACATCGGGCAGGTCTCCAAGATAGGTGGACTGCGCAGTTGGCAAAGCACCGCGTTTCAATACAGACTAAAGGTCTATGACGATAAAAACGAAAACCCCATGAGTTTATTGCGTTTTTTACCCGCGGTCCTAAGCGCACTGTTGTTTGTTGCGTTCGCCAATCAATACCCAGTCATCGCGCGGGGTGACGTGCTCACCGTTGCGTGGGATTGGCTCCCCACCTTGGGGGTTGAACTCGCGTTTCGCCTGGATGGTTTGTCACTGCTATTTGCACTGCTGATCACGGGTATCGGCGCCGTCATCCTGTCCTATGCCGCGGACTACTTTAAAACCGACCCGCGCCGCGACCGACTGCAAATCCTGCTCGGGCTATTTGCTCTGTCCATGCTGGGGCTTGTGCTGTCCGACGATGCGATCAGTTTGTTCCTATTTTGGGAGGGCACGACGCTCACGTCCTTCCTGCTGGTCGGCTTTGACCACCACCGCGACGTGGCACGGCGCAACGCCGTTCAGGCGCTGATTATCACTGGGCTCGGTGGACTAGCGCTTCTCATCGGTCTGATCACCATGCACCAGATCACCGGCAGCTGGCGGATGTCGGACTGGAACGCAGCCGGCTTCACCGATCATGCCGCCTACCCAATGATCCTGCTGGCGGTGTTGATTGGCTGCTTTACCAAGTCCGCGCAATTCCCATTCCACTACTGGCTGCCCAATGCCATGGCCGCCCCAACGCCGGTCAGTGCATACCTGCACTCGGCCACCATGGTGAAGGCCGGCATCTACCTGCTGTTGCGGCTGAACCCCGCGCTGGGCGGAACTGAGCTGTGGACCATGGCGCTCGTGACCTGTGGCGGCATCACCATGATCCTGGGATCGCTGTGGGCGCTGCGCCAAACCGATTTGAAACTGATGATGGCGTACACCACGCTGATGGCGCTGGGTGCCCTGACCCTGCTGATTGGCCTGGGCAGCGATAAGGCGCTGATGGCCGCTATCGTGTTTATTTTGGTCCATGCCCTGTACAAAGCCGCGCTGTTCCTCAGTGTCGGCATGATGGACAAACAGGTCGGCACCCGCGATCTGCGCCACATCCATGGCATGGGCAAGTCCATGCCCCTTGCCTGGGCTTGTGCGGCCCTGGGCGCCCTCAGCATGGCGGGCATTCCACCGTTAATTGGCTTCCTCGGCAAAGAACTGATTTACACCGCGACGCTGGGCCACAGCCTATGGGTATCGGGAGTTGCCCTGGCTGCCAATGTGATGATGGTGATGACCGCCATCGCCGTTGCCTGGGGACCCTTTGTTGGCCGTGCAAGCCATGCCCAAGCCAAGCCCATGAGCGTCGGCCTGTGGTGGGGCACCCTCGTCATGGGGCTGCTTGCCCTGATCTTGGGTTCGCTGCCCAGCCTGATTGATAGCAGTTTGGTGCAACCGATACTGGCGGCCGTGACTGGGCGCGAACAAAGCGTTTACCTGTCCCTGTGGCATGGCATCAATGGCCCCTTGGTGCTGAGTGTGGCGACCTATGCGCTGGGCTTTGTGCTGTACCGGTTCATGCCGCGCATTCGCGCCACACTGTCGGACATCGAAGCGCGCTATGGCGAGATGGACAATCTGTATCAGTGGAAACTCGACAGCCTGCACCGCGTCGCCGGCGCCACCACGCGATCGCTGCAAAACGGGCGCATGACGTTTTACCTGCGGGTGACCTTTGGCATGTTGAGCCTGATCCTGTGGGCGGCCCTGCTCGATTCCCCCATTCGCTGGCCCGAGCAAGGCCTCGCCCTGACCTGGATTGATTTAATCGTCGGGCTGCTGGCAGTGGTCGGCACTTGGATCGTGGTGCGTACCGAATCGCGTCTGATTGCGATTAGTGCCTTGGGCATTGTCGGCGCCGCGGTGTCCATTGTGTTCGTGATGTTTGGCGCCATCGACGTGGCCATGACACAGCTGTTGGTTGACACCCTGATGGTGATCTTTATTGCGGTCGCGCTGGTGCGCCTGCCGCGGGTCAAGCTGTCACGCCTGACGAACCGTGTGGCGGGGTTTATTGCCATCACCTTAGGGGCGGGCGTCAGCGTCGCCATGCTGGCGGTGTTGCAGGTGCCAATGCATCTGGAGCTGACCGAATTCTTTGGTCAAAACAGCCTAACCGAAGCGCTCGGGCGCAACGTTGTTAACGTGATTCTGGTCGACTTCCGGGCCATGGATACCCTGGGTGAAATAGCGGTCGTGGTGATTGCGGCGCTGGCGGCCATCGCTGCGTTGAAGTCCAAACCGGAGCATAAATCCGTATGAACTCACTGGTGCTGTCCACCATCACGCGGATTCTAGCGCCGCTGCTGCTGGTGTTTTCGGTGTTTATCCTGCTGCGCGGCCACAACGATCCCGGTGGCGGGTTTATCGGCGGACTCATTGCCGCCATTGCCTTTATTCTGATCAGCAAAGCCGAGGGTCGCCGCCAGGCCATGGTGGCGCTACGGGTGCGTCCGTTATCCATTGCTGGCACGGGCCTGTTGATGGCGATTGTCGCCGGGTTTTGGGGCCTGATCGCCAAGGGCGCCTTCCTCAAAGGTATCTGGCCGCTGATTGTCTACAACGCAGACGGCAGCAAAGGCGGTCTGCCGATAGGGTCGATTTTGCTGTTCGATTTAGGGGTTTTCTTGGTCGTCATTGGCGGCGTGTGTGGGATCTTTTTCAATCTTGAAAAAGCCGTTGGCGAGGACACCGACTGATGGATATTTTGTTAACCCTCGTCACCGGCGTACTGGTCGCCGGGGCCAGCTACCTGATGATGGCGGGTACGCTGGTGCGGTTCCTGCTGGGATTGGTGCTGATTTCCAACGCCGTCAACCTGATCATCTTCGTGTCAGGACGATTGACCTACGCCGGCCCACCGCTGATTGATAGCGCCAGCAAAACCGTCGCCGAGGGTGCCGCCAACTCGCTTCCCCAGGCCTTGATCTTGACCGCAATCGTCATCGGTTTTGGTTTGTTCGCCTTTACCCTGGCGCTGTCGCTGCGGGCCTATTCACAACTGGGGACCGACGCCGCCGACGAGATGCGCGAAGCTGAGCCCGAGGATCGCACATGACGCTGTTAATCAGCCCAATTGCGATACCGCTGCTAACGGCCACGCTGTGCCTGTTGTTACGTGACTCCCGCGCTGCCATGCGCGTGGTGTCGTTGCTCGGGACCTTTGCCCTCGCCTACGCCGGGGCGCTGCTGTACCTAAACGTCGAAACCGCCGGCCCCATCAGTGCACAGATGGGCGGCTGGGACGGCCCCTTTGGCATCACCTTGGTAGCGGACCTGCTGTCGGCGACGCTGGTGATGCTGACGGGCCTCGTTGGCCTGTTCGTCGTGATCTTTGGCTACTCCGACCTGACCTTTGGCGAGGAACGCAACGGTCACATGGTGTTTGCCCAGGTACTGCTAGCCGGCGTCTGCGGAGCCTTCTTAGCGGGCGACCTGTTCAACCTCTACGTCTGGTTTGAGGTGATGCTGATCGCCTCCTTTGGCCTGCTGGTGGTCGGCGGCAAGTCGATTCAGATCGATGGCGCCGTCAAATACGTGGGCCTTAACCTGATTGCCACCACGGCGATGCTGGCCGGCATTGGCCTGATTTACGGCGCGTCCGGCGGCCTGAACCTGGCGCACCTACACCAGCTGCTCGACGGGCGCAGTGGCGAACCCGCGGTGCTCATGGCCGCGGCACTGCTGTTGTTCGCCTTTGCCACCAAATCGGCCATGTTCCCGCTGTTTTTCTGGCTACCTGCGGCCTATCACACCCCCTCGCACACCACCTCGACCCTGTTTGCGGCGCTGCTGACCAAGGTCGGCGTGTATACGCTACTGCGAGTATTCACCTTGGTGTTCGACCTTCAGCACCCGCTGATTCAGTCGCTACTCTGGGTCAGTGGCGTGCTGACCTTGGCCGTTGGCGTATTTGGTGCCATTCACGAGGTGCAGGCGCGCCGTGTGCTGGCCTTTCTGGTGATGGTCAGTATCGGGATTATGACGTTGGGCATGGCGGCCGGCGATGTGGCCGCCCTCAAAGGCACCCTGTTGTACTTGATGCAGACCCTGATCGTCACTGCCGCCCTGTTTATGGCCGTGGGCTGCGTGGCCTATTTGTCCGGGACTGAACGCCTAGACGAGATGGGCGGACTCTGGCGCTCCCACCCGGTGGTGGGCGGGCTGTTTGTGCTGGTTATGCTCGGCGTCGCCGGCATCCCACCGACCTCTGGCTTTTGGCCCAAGGTGGTGCTGATCGATGCCTTCGCCAGCGAGCAACACTGGGGGCTGGTCATCGCCGTAGCGCTGGGTAGCCTTGGCACACTGTATGCGGTTATGCGGCTGTTTAGCGCAGCCTTCTGGCAAGAGCCTAAGGCCCCCCTGCCCGGGCTGATGCTCGACTTTAACCGTGCGGCGCCGATGACGGCACTGGCGGTACTGGTGGTTGGGCTCGGTGTCAGCGCTGAATTCCTGATTCAGGTGGCCGACAGCGCCAGTGCGTCGTTAATGGATCCGAAGCTGTACGTTGAACGGGTATTGGGAGCGCGAGAATGATTGCCTTTGTTACCAACCTGACGCTGGCCATTTTGATGGCCAATTTGCTGGCCGATAACAGCCTGACCTCGGTGCTGGTGTTTATGGTTGTGGCCTTTTTCATCACCTGGCCATTTCGCAACAGCTTCGGGCCATCGGACTACCACGGCAAAATTCAACGGGTCCTTGGGCTTATCGGATTCTTTTTGTACGACCTATTGGTGTCCAGCTTCCGAGTCGCCTACGACGTGGTCACGCCGCCACTGCTATCGCGGCCGAAATTTTTGGTGGTGCCGCTGGATGCCCGCAGCGACGCGGAAATCATGCTGACGGCCAACCTAATTTCGTTAACGCCCGGATCGCTGTCGGTGGACATCAGCGCCGACCGGCGTTACCTGTTGGTGCACACCATGTTCGCGGGTCAATCCGCCGACGCGGCCTGCCAGGAATTGAAAGACGGCATGGAACGCCGCGTGATCGAGGCCCTGCGATGAACGTCTTTACCACCGCCCTCGGCGGCTTTGTCGGCTTTGCCAGTGTCGCCGCCGCACTGATGGTGCTGCTGGCCCTGGTGTTGACCGCCGTGCGTTTGCTACGGGGACCCAGCTTGGCGGACCGAGTGGTCGCCTTGGACTTAATTTCGATGCTGCTGGTCGCATTTTTGGTGATCTTTGCCACCTCGTCGGCCCGTGAGGCCTACCTGGATGCGGGGCTGGCATTGGCGCTCGTGGCGTTTTTATCGACCGTGGCCTTTGCGCGCTTTATTGAGCGTTCGGGTACGCCGGAGGATGACTCATGATGGCGCTAATACTGGACATCCTCGCCGGCAGTCTGATCTTACTCGGGGGGGCCTTTTGCCTGGTGGCCGCCGCCGGCGTGGTGCGAATGCCGGACGTGTTCGTGCGCATGCACGCCTCGACCAAAGCAGGGACCTTGGGCGTTGGTTTGATTGGCCTTGGCGCGTGTATCCACGTGGCAGCCGGCGGCTTTGTCGCCAAGGCGTTGTTGATTATTGCGTTTATGATTTTAACCGCCCCGGTGGGCGCTCACCTGCTTGGACGGGCCGCGTTTCGCAGCAAAACCGCCGTCTGGGACGGCACGGAATTTGACCCCGACATCGAAAAATTCAGCCAGCCGCTTGACTCAAGTCAATCCGCGCAAAGCCAGCCAGAGCAAGGCCCCAAGCCTTGATTTAAGTCAATTTGGCCTCCGCAAAATGGCGCTATAACTAAGCCATCAAATAGCGCTGAGGAGGCAACTATGTTTGGCATCGACGACGCAACCTGGAACACCCTTTGGCCCAGCCTGATCGGCATCGGCATCATCGTCGCGGCGATGGGATGGGGCTTGGAAAAGGCCCTAATGAAAATCCGCAAAGGCGCGTAACACAGCCTCGGTCGTGGCGGTTTCCGCCACGACCCTTGTTAGGCCGGGCCAGCCCCGTAGCCATGTCAGCTGACGCTTCGCCAACTGACGCGACGCGATCACCGCTTTTTCAACCCAGACCGACGACGGATCGCCCGCTTGCAGGCCTTCAATGGCCTGGCGGTAGCCCACCGACGTCAGCGCGGTTAAGCCCGGGTCAAATTTCGGATGGGCCATCAGCGCACGAACTTCGCCCTCAAACCCCGCGGCCATCATCTGCTCAAAGCGCAGTGCGATGCGCCGATGCAGCCACGCGCGATCCTCGGGCATTAACGCAACCGCGCGCATGTCATAGGGGCTGCTCACCGGCACGTGGAAGTCGCTGAGCGGCTTGCCGGTTAGCTCAAAGACCTCAAGGGCGCGCTCAATCCGGCTCGAATGGTTCGGGTGCAACCTAGCCGCCGTCACCGGGTCACAACTCGCTAGGCGGGCATGCAGCGCCGGCCACCCGGCGCGATCGGCGTCTGCGCGTATCTGTGCACGAATGGCGTCATCGGCCTGGGGCAAGTCCGGGTTAAAGTCTTGCAGCGCTTTGTAATACAGCTGCGTGCCACCAATCAGCAGTGGGCGGTTGCCGCGCCCGGTTATCTCTGCGACCAGCCGCTGGCAGTCATCGCGAAACTCACCGGCGGAATAGGTTTGCCAGAACTCGCGTATGTCGACCAATGCATGGGGCGCACGGGCTAATTCGTCAGCGCTGGGCTTGGCGCTGCCAATGTCCAACCCGCGATAGACCAACACACTATCGACGCTAATCAGTTCAAACCCATGTCGTTCGGCCAGCTCCAGCGCAATGCCCGTCTTGCCCGACGCGGTGGGGCCCATTAGCGCATAGAGGGTGGGCTTATCGGCCACGCAAAAACAGCCGGTCCAGCTCGGCCATGGACAGTGCAGTCCAGGTCGGGCGCCCGTGGTTGCACTGGCCGCTGCGCTCGGTTCGTTCCATATCCCGCAGCAAGGCATTCATTTCCGGCACGCTGAGTTTACGGTTGGCACGAACGCTGCCGTGGCATGCCATGGTCGCGAGCAACTCATCACGCCGCGCCAAGATGCGCTCGCTGGAACCGTACTGCTGCAAATCCGACAGCACATCACGGACCAGAGCCTCAGCCGGGGCATTTTGCAGCAGCGCTGGCACCGCCCGCACGGCGAGGGTCTCGGGGCCTAGGCAGTCGACTTGGAAACCGAACTGTTGAAACAGATCAGCCCGCTGCTGCGCCAGTTCTGCCTCGGTTTCGCTAACGGCCATCGTCACCGGCAGCAACAGCGGCCGCGACGCAAGGCGATGCTCGTCATGGGCGGTTTTGAGCGCTTCGTAGGTGATGCGTTCATGGGCCGCATGGATATCGACCAACACCAAACCGTGGGTATTTTGGGCCAATAAATACACCCCATGAAGCTGCGCCACCGCAAAGCCCAGGGGCGGAATTTCAGCGTCCGATTCTGGCAAGCGCGTGGTGCCCGTTGGCTCAAAAACGCTGTCTACGGCGCCGCCCTCAAGCGGGGCCGCCAGCCCCGACAAGCCCAGCAATTGATCCCGCACCCCCGTGGCTCGGTTGCCACTTGGGCCCGCGCCCTGGGCCGATCCGCCGGCCGCAAACGGCCCGCCTGTGTTCAGTGACAGCGGAGCCTGGTTTTGTAATCCATGGGGGGCCGGTGCAGGCGCATCCGGCTGCATCTGCGCCGCCGGCATGTCGGTGCGTACCTGTGCCAACAACCGGTGGAGGGACTTGAACAGGAAATCATGCACCAGGCGTTGATCGCGAAAGCGCACCTCGTGCTTGGTCGGGTGCACATTGACGTCCACGGACGCTGGATCGAGCTCTAGGTAAAGCACGTAAGCCGGGTGGCGCTGGCCGTACATGACGTCCCGGTAAGCCTGGCGAATGGCGTGCCCGACCAGACGGTCGCGCACCACGCGACCATTCACAAACAGGTACTGCAGATCCGGCTGCGAACGACTGAAGGTCGGGGCGGCCACCCAGCCGAACAGTTTTAGGCCGATGGCTTCGGCTTCGACGGACAGCGCCGCATCCATAAAGGGCTGGCCGACCAGCTTTGCAATGCGCTGGGCACGGGCCGATTCGGTGGCGCACTGAGGCAGTTGCCAATGCACCTTGCCGTCGTGGACCCATTCAAAGCCAACGTCGAAGCGACTCATGGCTTGGCGCGACACGGCGGTCTGGATGTGGTTCTGTTCGGTTTTTTCGGTCTTTAAGAATTTACGCCGCGCCGGGGTGTTAAAAAACAGATCGCGAATTTCCAAGGTCGTGCCGCGGTTACGCGGCGCCGGGCGCACGTCAGCGACCATGTCACGCCCTTCAGCACTGACACAGAAACCGGTTTCGCCTTCGACCGCGCTGGTTAGCGTCAGCCGCGAAACCGAGGCGATAGAGGCCAGGGCCTCACCCCGAAAGCCGAGTGTGGCCACCCCTTCCAAATCGTCCAGATCGCTTATTTTACTGGTGGCATGGCGCGCCAACGCCAGCGGCAGTTCGTCCTGGCTGATGCCGTGCCCATCGTCGCTAATCACCAGCGAGGCAATGCCGCCGCGCTCGGCTTCGACGCGGATGCGGGTAGCGCCGGCGTCCAGGGCATTCTCGATCAGTTCTTTGGCCACGCTTGCAGGACGCTCGACCACCTCACCGGCGGCAATCTGGTTGGCCAGCCGGGGCGATAGCACCTTGATCACGAGCGCGGTATTTCCAGCTTCTGGCCGATACGAATGGCGTTGCTGGTCAAGCCATTGGCTTTACGAATCGCCGCCAAGGTGGTGCCGTTCTTCTGCGCAATCGCCGACAGGGTGTCGCCGCGCACCACCACATAGGGCTCGGGGTTGCTGCGTTTTTTCTGGTAGACCACGGTATTGGCCGGCGGCGAGCGCTCAAAGTAGCTAACAATGCCGCGACGGATAGCCGCAGCAACCTTGCTTTGCTCCCGCGGCGTCGTTAGACGCTTGACGTCCTGGGCGTTGGAGAGAAAACCCAGCTCGACCAACAGGCTGGGAATATCGGGGCTGCGCAGCACCACAAAGTTAGCCTGCTCGAGCCGTCGCCGGTGCATTCTGGCGACACTGCTCATTTCGTTGATGACTTCGGTACCCGCTTGTTTGCTGATACGAATGGCCGAGTCCACGGACATGCTCAGCAGCACTTTACGCAGATCGTCATCCACGTCGCCGAGGTCGACGCCGTGGGACAGGTCGACCGCGTTTTCACGTTTCGCCAGCCACCGGGCGGTTTCCGAGGTCGCACCGCGCAGGCTCAAGGCGTACACCCCACCGCCATAAACCGAGCGGCCTTTCGGAAAACTGTCGGCGTGCAAACTGACAAAGAAGTCCGCGTTGGCATCGCGCGCCAGCTGGGTCCGCTTCGCCAGCGGAATAAAGGTGTCGCCCGAACGCGTCAGGCGGCCTTTGTAGCCCGGCAGGGCATCGAATTCGGCCTTGAGCTTACGCGCGATGGCGAGCACCACATCCTTCTCGCGAATGCCGCCGTTGGCCAACGCCCCAGGGTCTTTGCCGCCGTGACCGGGGTCGATCATAACGATGATGTCGCGCCCCGGCGCCGCCAGGGTCGGCTCGGCTTCGGTGATGGTCGGCACCGGTTTCGCTGCCGGTTTTTCTGATCGAGCCGGCTGAACCACCGCCGGGGCACCGGCAATGTCCAGCACTAAACGCGCAGGCTTGCCAGCGTCCGCCGCCAAGGTAAACGCCTTGGACGGGAAGTCGCCGGATAGGTCAAACACCAATCGCACCCCATCACCGCGACGGGCCGCGCGAACCCCGCGAATTTGCCCCGTCGTCAGGTCAAACAGCGCAGGCGGCAGCTTGGTCGACGTCGCCGACAGGTCAACCACCAACCGATTCGGCCCGGTCAGGTGGAACTTGCGATAGGTCACGGGCTCGGACACCTCCAGGACCAGTCGCGTCGAGTCGGCCTTGGCCGTTGAGCGCACGTCGGTCACCGTGACGGTGGCTTGGGCGTAAGCGGCGATGGATAGGCAGGCCAGAGCCGCCCATCGAAGGAAAATTTGCATGGCCGCAGAGTACTGAGTCACGAGGCGTTGCTCAACCAGTCGGTGCGGGATAGGTGGCAAATACGGCCATCGCCGTCGTAGTCAAAATCCAGCGTCAGCGTGGGTTCGGGCAACCAGCCCTCGCCCCGGGCGGCCCACTCAATCAACACCAGTTCATCACCGGCAATCGCATCGCGCACATTTAAAAACTCCAGCTCCTCAGGATCGCCCAACCGGTAAAGGTCCAGGTGCCAGCACCCGCCCGCGGGCGTCGGGTAATGTTCGATCAGGGTGTAGGTCGGCGATGGCACCGTCCCGGTGTGACCCAGGGCTTGAATAACATGCCGAGCAAAAAAGCTCTTGCCCGCGCCCAGCGGGCCTTTGAGGCTGATGTAACCCGCCCGGGGCAAGTGCGCCGCGCACCGCTGCGCCCATGCGGCGGCTGCCGCTTCATTGTTCAGGTTCAACCCTATGCGCCCTCTTCCGTTAAACTGCTGCGATGCAGTTTACCCATGATCCGGACGACTTCCGACTCCAACTTAATGCCGCCGCTTCACGGCTCGGGTTTCGCCGTGTCGGGGTCGCCTCGCTGGATCAATCCGATGCCCTCGCGCACTTGGACCGCTGGCTGGCGGATGAATTCCATGGCCAGATGACGTGGATGGAGCGCGGGCGGGCCTTACGCGCCGAACTTTCACAGGTTCACCCCAACGCGCAGCGAATCGTGCTGGGCGTGACCGATTATTTGCCCGCCGACACCGACCCCTGGGGCGTTATTGGCAACCCAGAAAAGGCCTACCTAAGCCGCTACGCCCTGGGGCGCGATTATCACAAGACCCTGCGCAAGCGCATGAAACACCTGGCCGGCGAGCTCGCGCCCTTCATCGATCCCCACGGGTACCGGGTGTTTGCCGACAGCGCGCCGGTCTTGGAAAAGCACTTTGCCGAACAGGCTGGACTCGGCTGGATTGGTAAGCACACCCTGGTGCTCAGTCGCGAGGCGGGCAGCTGGTCATTCATCAGCGGGTTTCTAACCGATGCGCCACTCCCCGTCACCGGCGTCACGGAGCAGCCGCGGTGCGGCTCATGCACGGCCTGCATCGACATTTGTCCGACCGCGGCGATTGTCGCGCCCTACCAGCTCGATGCCCGGCGCTGCATCAGCTACCACACCATCGAAATGACCGGCCCCATCCCAACCGAGTTTCGCGCCGCCATGGGCAATCGCGTGTTTGGGTGCGATGACTGTCAGTTGATTTGCCCGTGGAATCGCTACGCCCGCCCTGGGGACGCTGAATTCGCGCCTCGCCACGGCCTGGAGGCGCCGGATTTGCTGTGGCTGTGGGGCTGGAGCCGGGACGACTTTGACGCACGCACCGCCGGCATGGCGATCCGCCGGGCCGGCTACGACAAATTTCGGGAAAACCTGTTGATCGCCATGGGCAATGCGCTACCCAACGCGGCGATTGGCGACGCCTTAGCCGCCTGCGAGCCGGCCACGCCAGCGCAGCACGAGCACCTGGCCTGGGCCCTTAGCCGCGGATGAAGTGCTCGCGATAATGTCGAAGCTCAGCAATGCTGTCGCGGATATCGTCCAGCGCCAAATGCGCACCTTGCTTTGACAGCCCCGCCGTCACGTCCGGCCGCCACCGCCGCGCCAGCTCCTTGAGGGTGCTGACGTCGAGGTTACGGTAATGAAAAAAGGCTTCGAGCTTGGGCATGTAATTGTAGAGGAAGCGCCGGTCCTGGCAGATGCTGTTACCGCACATAGGACTTTGGCCGGCTTCTAAAAAGCCACTCAGAAAATCAATGGTCGCCGCTTCGGCTTCCGCTTCGGTGACCCGGGACGCGCGCACGCGCTGGGCCAAACCGCTGCGGTTGTGGTGGGTGGTGTTCCACTCATCCATCGCGTCCAGGCGCTCGTCGCTTTGATGGATCGCCATCACGGGACCCTCGGCCAGCACATTGAGGTTGCTGTCCGTGACGATGGTTGCGATTTCGATAATGCGATCGGACTCCGGCCGTAGGCCTGTCATTTCCAGGTCGATCCAAATCAGATTGTCACTCATGCACTTAGCCTATTTGCAGGTTGTAGCGACAGTTCGACTCGATCTCGACCCCCGCGTTTTGCCGAGTATAACGCCTCATCCGCACGTGCAAACAAGCCTTCGAAATCAATATCGCCCACCTGAATCGGTTCACGGGCGATGCCGGCACTGGCGCTGATGGAAACGCGGACGTCTCCGCGAATCAACCTCAGGTTGCGAATGCCCTCAAGCACCCGTTTAACCTGGGTTTCCGCATCAATCAGCCCCGTGTTCGGCATCAGCATGACGAACTCCTCACCGCCGTAGCGGCTGACAAAGTCCAAGGGTCGCACGCAGCTGTCTTGAAGCACCTTGGCGACCAATACCAGGGCCTCGTCACCGACACTGTGCCCGTGGGAGTCGTTCAACCGCTTGAAGTGATCAAGGTCAAACACCGCGACCGTCAAGGATTCGATCCCGGTTCGGTTCAGCAGTCGAATGTGGTTCGTCAGCGCTGCCCGGTTGGCCAGCCCCGTCAAAGGGTCACTGTTGGCGACGCTACGGATCGCCGACATGCTTTCCTCGACCAGCCGGTGGTCGTCCGCTCGGCGACGCTCGGCGGCGTAGGTTTGGGCTCGGGCCTCGGCGGCCAGCTCAATTTGCTCGGCCAAGGCCAGGTCAGCTTCGCGCCGGTCCAGGACCTGCTCTCGGGCGAACAGGGCCACACCAAAGGTGAGCAAGAACATTTGCGGCACGGCGGTCGCCACATACAACCCGGTCGACATCCCGCCGAGGTATAAAACGCCCTCGGTATCCAACGCCAACAGCACCGCCCCCAGCAAAAACAGCACGGCACTGGCCACGATCGGCATTCGGGTTTCCATCGGCAATTCGCGCGTCATCAGGCCAAGCCCTAGGGCCATCACCCACACCCCCACGTTGGTGTACATGCCCAGCTTCGTGGCCATGGTGTAGGGCAGGTACCAGGACCCAAAGGCCCCAATCAACACGAATGCCAGCACCGCGGCATCAACGGGCGACATACGCCTGCCGTGCTCGCGCCGCGCCAGCACGATGTAGGCATGCACGCAGCCGGCCATGGTAAACAGCAACACCGGTATCAGTTCGCGTGGCATCACCAAATGCGCCGGCCACGCCAGGGCAAAGGCACCCTCTAGCATGCCCTGCCAGGTCGCGCCCATGACGAAATACAAACCGATAGACACCAGCGCCCACGCCCGCAGCACAGCGCCCAACACGCAATAAATCAGGCAACCGGCCAGCAACACCCCAAACAGAACCCCACCGGTCAAACCGCTGGTCTCGAGGTGACTGGCAAAGCCATTGCGGGTCATTAGTGACATCCGTAGCTTCATGGCGCTGTCGCTAGCGACACGGACATAGAGCATGCTGGCCCCATCAGGCAGCGTTAGGGGAACGGCGAGCTTGCGGCTGGGGATCGGATGCTCGGACAAGGGCTCGCCGCGCCCGGTGCGCTCGTGCTGCAATAACGAGCCGTATTCATCGACCACGTAAACGTCGACCGAATCCAGCAGCGCATACTCGGCCATCAAGACTCGCTCAGCACTGACGGATTTCGCCCGCACGAGGGGCCAGCGCATCCAAACGGCAGCGTCCCGAAAGCCGAAAGCACGTTCGCCCCGTGGGTTGTGCTCCCACGACGGCACGACGGACTCGAGCAGCAGATCATTGAGTGTGACCTCGCCACTTTCGTCCCACCACAACTGGGCGCTGGCCGTAATTGCCTGCGTTTGATTCTCCAACACCACCGCCTGCGCTACCATGGGACAGATCCACAACAGCCAAGCGCCAATCCAACCGCGCATACTTCGTAACCTCAACAACACGGATTCAGTATGGTTCACAAAATCCAATCTCGCCGATGAGTGGTCGTAAGCTGACCCGGCGCCAGGCCTGGCGCATCGAAAAGGTCCAGGCCGAACGCTTGGCACGGAGCGACAAAAAGGCCAGCCGGGTCGAGGGCGACCTGACCGGCGACGAACAACCCGGGGTGGTGGTGACGCGCCATGGCGCGCAGGCGGAAATCGCTGAGCTGATCGACGGGCGGCTGGGCAACATCCAGCGCTGCCACCTGCGCTCGAACCTGTCCGACCTGGTGTGCGGCGACCGGGTGGCCTGGATTCCCGGGGACGAGGAGGGCTTGGTCACCGCAATTGAACCGCGCACCCGGCGCCTAGCCCGGCCCAGCCCCTTCGGCGGTGAACGCGTGATGGCTGCCAACTTGGACCAACTGCTGATTGTCGGAGCGTTGATGCCGCCCCCGGGTCCGGACACCATCGACCGGTTTTTGATTGCCGCGCGCCTAACGGACATCGAAGCCGTGGTGGTACTGAACAAAATAGACTTAACCGAGGTCGCTCCGGAGCTGGCGGACCTGCGCGAGGAATTGGTCGATACCTACACCAGCCTCGGCCACCGAGTCCTGGAAACCTCGGCGCGCACGGTCGAGGGCTTGGCACCGCTGATCGATTGCATGCGCGGCCGTGTCAGCGCCCTAGTGGGCCAATCCGGGGTCGGCAAATCGTCCTTAGTTCAGGCGTTACTGCCGGATCAAGACCTGCGCGTTGGCGAACTGGACGAGCGCGGCCAGGGCAAACACACCACCAGCCAAGGTCGCCTGTATCAGTTGCCCAGCGATGGCTGGCTGATCGACAGTCCCGGTATTCGCGCCTTTGGGCTGTCGGATTTGCACCGCGAACAGGTGCTGATTGGCTTTCCCGAGGTGGCACACGCCGCCGAGTCCTGTAAATTCCGCGACTGCATGCACGATCAGGAGCCCAAATGCGGCGTCCACGCTGCCCTTGAGAGCGGCGAAC
>CAKZQE010000261.1 GCA_937139465.1 uncultured Gammaproteobacteria bacterium | reverse complement strand
GAAGGCCGACACACCCGGCTGCACCAAAGAGAGCATCGCCTTCAGCGCCTTGAAGCCGCAGTTCGACGCCCTGGGCGTGCGCGTGTTGGGTGCTTCGAAAGACAAGGTGGCCAAGCAAGGAAAGTTTCGCGACAAGCACAGCCTGACGGTGGAGCTGATTGCCGACGACGAAGGTGACCTGTGCGAGCAATTTGGTGTGTGGCAAGAAAAGTCAATGTATGGCAAGACCTACATGGGTGTCGTGCGCTCGACCTTTTTGTTTGACGCCAAGGGCACCTTGATCGAGAGCTGGCCGAAGGTAAAAGTCGACGGCCACCCCGAGGCTGTTTTGGAGCGCGCTCAGTCGCTGTGAGCCAACTCCGCTTTGCGCTGCGCAACCGGCCAAGCCGACACCACGGCTTTGGCCAAGGTTGCCAGCGGAATGGCAAAGAACACGCCCCAGAACCCCCAGATACCACCGAACAACAGCACCGCTACGATGATGGCGACCGGGTGCAAATTAACGACCTCAGAAAACAGCAACGGCACTAACACATTGCCGTCGAGCGCCTGAATCACCGCGTAGACGCCCAGAACCCAGTAGAACTCGCTGCTCCAGCCAAACTGAATGAAGGCAACCGCCGCCACCGGCACCGTCACGACCGCCGCTCCAATGTAGGGCACGATCACGCTCAAACCCACCAGCAGCGCCAGCAAGGCTGCGTAACGCAAATCCAGCAACACGAAAGCAATAAAGGTCACTGTGCCGACAATCACGATTTCCAGCGCCTTGCCACGGACGTAGTTCGAGACCTGATGCTGCATTTCAGCCCAGACCTGGGCCATGATCGGGCGTCGATCCGGCAATGTTCGACCGATGGCCGCCAACAGCAAGTCCCCATCCTTCATGAAAAAGAACACCAAAATTGGCACCAGGACGAGGTAGATCAGGATGCCAAGCAGACTCGGCAAACTTTCCAGTGAAAACGAGAGCAACCACTGTCCGATACTGGACACCTGTTGGCCGATTTGATTAACCAGCAGGTTGATTTGCTCGGCACTGAAGTACTCTGGGTAGCGTTCGGTCAGGATCAATAGCTGGCTCTGAATGCCAGCGATCGCCCGGGGTAGCTCGCTGATAAAACCTTCAACCTGAGTGAGCACCGCCGGCACTACGCCGACCACAAAGGCAATAAACGCAGACACCGCGGCCAAGAACACCACCAACACCGACAGCGTGTGGCCAAGGCCGAGCGCCTGAAGGCGGTTGACGCCGCCCTGCATCATAAACGCCAGCACCAGTGAGGTGAGGACCGGCGCCAGCGGGCGACCTAACCAAATAATGACACCAAAACAGGCGATCAAAAGAACGGTAAACAGCACTGCTTCCTCGTCCGAGAAGTAGCGATCCATCCAACCGCGAATGACGTTTATCAAAATGGCTTTCCAATGGTGAAGGTCAATAGTGGGTTGCCGTCGTCGCCGAGACGCTCGATTCGACAGGACGCGCCAACACGCTTGGCCCAGGTCGGGATATCACGATCCGCGCCAGGGTCATCGGCGACGACGCTAACGGACGCGCCAGGCGCCAAGGTGGCGTAAGCCAGCTTAGCCTTTAACAGCGGCATTGGGCAGGCCAATCCGCGGCAATCAACCAATGTGGTGTCCGACATGGCACTTATTTTCCTTTGGTGACGCGCTATGATTATCCACATGATTCTACGCATCCTCGGCTTGTTGTTAAGCCTGAATACCGCTTTGGCCACCGCCAGCACGGCCACCGAGCGACAAATCGGCCGGGACTTCGCGCGTCAACTGTTCCAATCAGCGAGCCTAAGCACCGACCCAGTGTTGCTCGGCGCCCTGAGCCGCTTGACCTTGCCGCTTATTCAAGCCAGCGAATGGCGCGACGAGCCGCTGTTTATCGTGCTGATCGACAACCCGCAGCTGAACGCCTTTGCGGCACCCGGGGGCGTTATCGGCGTCCACACGGGGCTGTTTTTAGCCGCACAGCGAAGCGATGAAGTCGCCTCGGTGTTGGCCCACGAAATCGCCCACCTGACTCAGCGACACTTCAACCGCCGACAACAGGACGGCCAGCGCCTGCAAGCGGCCTATCTCGCGGGTACCCTGGTCGCCCTAGCCGCCGGCCTCGGCGGTGACCCCACCCTAGGCACGGCAACACTGAGCGCGACACAGGCGGCCACCATCGACCAAGTGCTGGCGTTTTCCCGTGCCCACGAACGCGAAGCCGACCAGCTCGGGCTAGAACTGCTGGACCGCGCCGGACACACGCCCGGCGCTATGGTCAGCATGTTTCAACGTATGCAGGACCAACAGCGCCTGAGCGCCCAACCATTGCCCTACCTGAGCACGCACCCCATCAGCGTCGAGCGCATTGCCGATACCCGCGCACGGGCCGGCGCACCCAGCAGCGAGGCCGATGATGCGGAGTACGCTTACTGGCTAGCACGGTTGTCCGGCCAAGGGGTCGAATCCATTGCGTCAAATCCACGGGTGGCCTATCAGCAGCGCATCGATGCCGCCATGCAATCGGAAAATTGGCAGTCCGCCATCGACACCGCCACCGATGCCCGGTATAGCTTCCCCAACGATCTCGCGATCGGGTTTTGGCAGGCGCAGGCCATGCACCGTCTAGCGCGCACAGCCGATGCCTTGGTGGTGTTGGAGGGGCTTGCCGAGCACCATACCGGCCTGGCCCAGCCCTATGCCTGGGCGCGGGACATGGCACGAACTGCCAATTGGACGCCCGAGTTCAACTTTTATGCAGGCATGACAGCGGTTCGTCAGGGCGATACGGACGAGGCGCAACGCTTTTTCACCGCGGCCAGTGCGCAGCGCGGCCCAATCGCCGCACGGGCAAAAGCTGAATTAAGGACGTTGGAACTCAACCATTCGCGTCAATGAACGCAGGGCGCCAGTGCGCGTTTCGTCCGGGACATGGATGCTATGCCCAGCGCCATCGCGCTCCAAGCAACTGACTAAGCGTTCGAGGCTGTTCATCGCCATCCACGGGCAATGGGCGCAGCTCACACAATCGCCGCCAACGCCGCGCGTGGGAGCCTCAAGCAGGACCTTTTCCGGGACCGCCTGGCGCATCTTGTAGAAAATGCCTTTGTCGGTGGCGACGATTAGGTGGCTATGGGGCAGCGTCTTGGCGGCATCAATCAGTTGCTTCGTTGACCCAACCGCATCCGCCATGGCCACCATTTCGTCAGGGCTTTCGGGGTGAACCAAGATCGCAGCGTCTGGATAGATCGCCTTGATGTCTTCAAGGCCACGGGTGCGGAATTCTTCGTGAACAATGCACGCCCCGTCCCACAGCACCATGTCTGCGCCTGTCTGCTTTTGAACGTAGCCGCCAAGGTGCTTGTCCGGGGCCCACAAAATAGAGCGTCCTTGAGCGTGGAGGTGCTCGATCACATCCACCGCGATCGACGAGGTCACCACCCAGTCGGCCTCGGCCTTAACCGCCGCGGATGTGTTGGCGTAAACCACGGCCACATGGTCGGGGTACTGACGGCGCCATGCGCGATACGCGCCGGCTTCGCAACCAATGTCCAACGAACAGGTCGCCTGCAGCTGAGGCATCCAGACCTGCTTTTCAGGACTCAAGATTTTCGCGGTTTCGCCCATGAAGCTGACGCCGGCCACGACCAAGGTTTGCGCGTCGCATGACTGGCCAAAGCGCGCCATGTCCAAGGAGTCGCTAACACAGCCGCCTGTGGCTTCGGCCAAGGCTTGCAAGGACTCATCGACGTAGTAATGAGCCACCAGCGCCGCGTTCTTTTCTTTGAGCAGCGCAGTCGCCCGCTCGACAAGTTCGGCTTCGTGCCTAGCACTGATGGGCTCAGGCAGCGAGACCCTGTCCAAATAGTCCTTGACGACCTGCTGACTGACGGCGTAATCGGTGGTGCTCATGGGATCCTCCTGTGGGGCGCTGAGGATACTGGTGCGGGCAAAGGCTTTCCAGCGCCGTGCGTCGCGCCTTGCAGACCGAACCCTTGGCCGGCGTCGCTGGCATTAAGACGTTAGTTTAGCTTGACCAAAGATTGAGATGGTTTAATACTTTTTGGCATAACGATATTACGAAAACGAATAACGAGGTGTGGCGTGCGTACCAGTGAAGTCCTAATCATCGGCGGTGGCGCCGGCGGTATTGCCGCTGCAGCCAGCATCAAGGCCCGCCGTCCGAGCACTCAAATCACGCTGGTCGATCCAGCCCATGAGCACTTTTACCAGCCTGGCTGGACGCTGGTCGGGGCCGGCGTGTTCGACAAGACGCAAACCCGGCGGCCGATGGCCAGCGTGATACCCGCGGGCGTTGACTGGTTACAGACCTCGGTGGTGTCCTTCGACCCCGCGCAAAACCAGGTCCAGCTTGCTGACGAAACCAGCATTGAATATGGCCAACTGATTGTCGCGCCGGGCCTGAAAATTGATTGGGACGCCATACCGGGCCTGAACGAGGCACTGGGCCACGGCGGTGTGACCTCGAATTACCGCTACGACCTGGCGCCCTACACCTGGGAGCTGGCCAAGCAAACCAAAAACGGTCGTGTGCTGTTCACGCAGCCGCCGATGCCAATTAAGTGCGCCGGGGCACCGCAAAAAGCCATGTATTTAACCTGCGATGAAATGGCGAAGCGTGGTGCACTGGGTGGCAATACCGTGGAATTTCACAACGCCGGCCCCGCTCTGTTCGGCGTGGCCGCATACGTGCCGGCGCTGATGGAGTATGTCGAGCGCTACGGCATCGACCTGCGATTCGGCTCAAAACTGACCAGGGTTCGCGGCGAGGAAAACATTGCCGAGTTCACCCATACCGATGCCGATGGCAACGAACAGGTCACCGAAACCGGCTACGACATGTTGCACGTGTGCCCGCCCCAATGCGCACCGGACTTTATTAAAGCCAGCCCGCTGGCCAACGAGGCCGGATGGCTCGAGGTGGATCAGGAAACCCTGCGCCACACCCGTTACGACAATGTGTTCGGCTTAGGTGACGTCATCAGCGCACCGAACGCTAAGACCGCGGCGGCAGCACGGATGCAGGCCCCTGTGGTGGCGCACAACGTCGTCGTAGCCCTGGGCGCCGCCGCCGGCACCGCGGTCTACAACGGCTACGGCTCGTGCCCGCTGACGGTCGAGCGCGGCAAGATTGTGCTGGCTGAATTTGGCTACGGCGGGACCTTGTTGCCGTCGTTCCCCCGTTGGCTGATCGACGGGCAAAAGCCCTCGCGGCTGGCTTGGTTTCTAAAAGAGCGGCTACTGCCGCCGCTTTACTGGCACGTCATGCTGAAAGGTAAAGAATGGCTGACGAAGCCCACGATTAAATAGTTTGCTCGACGCACTTTTGCCCCGTTCGCGGGGCTTTTTTTTGCGTTCGTTTTTTGAGTTCGGACGAATTTCCGACCACACATCCCGCCTGTGTAGCGATTGTTTTGACCCTCTATCGATGTCTGCCACCCCCACTATCGCCGAAACATCTATCCAACTGGGGGCTGGTAATGTCAGCAACACCAGGTCGCTCGACAAGGCAACATTGGTTCTTCGCCATCAATGGGCGGGCGCAAAAACGTCACGCAAAAAAATACCGGCTAGACGCCGGCATTTCAAAATATGGTGGGTCGTGAAGGATTCGAACCTTCGACCAATTGGTTAAAAGCCAACTGCTCTACCAACTGAGCTAACGACCCGTCAGTAAGTAACGGCGCGTATACTATCGCGCTCGCAGAATTCCGCAAGCACTTTTTACGCGTATTTTGTTGGATCCGGGATTCCCGCTTCGTCGAAGCCCGCTCTGCGCAATCGGCAGGCCTCACAACGACCGCAGGCGGCGCCCTGCTCGTCGGCCTGGTAGCAGGTCACCGTCAGGCCATAGTCCACGCCAAGCTGGGTCCCGACCTTGACGATGTCACCCTTGGTCAGGGACATCAGTGGCGCATGGACGCGAATCCCAGCGCCCTCGACGCCGGCCTTGGTGGCCACGTTGGCCAAGCGCTCAAAGGCCTCGATAAATTCGGGTCTGCAATCGGGGTAACCTGAGTAGTCCACCGCGTTCGCACCAATAAATAGATGGTTCGCACCGATGACTTCGGCGTAGCCCAAAGCAATCGACAAAAACACGGTGTTACGCGCCGGCACGTAGGTCACGGGTATCTCACCCTCACCGGTCGCCTCCTCTGGCACGTCTATATCGCCGTCAGTCAACGCAGAGCCACCAATCGCATCAAGGTTGAGTCGAATGATCTTGTGCTCGTGAGTGCCCTGTGCGGCCGCCACACGAAGCGCGGCGCGCAATTCACTGTCGTGACGCTGCCCGTAGTTAAACCCAAGCGTGTAGCAGTCGTAGCCGTCCGCTTGAGCCATGGCCAACACGGTGGCGCTGTCGAGACCACCGGATAATAAAACGACGGCTTTCGGTGCTGTTTGTGACATCAGTGCCCGGGCTCCTCGCCCCATAGGTATTTGTGCATTTGTAGTTGCATCCGCACCGGCAAGTTATCGGCCACGATCCAGTCAGCCAACTGGCGCGGATTGAGCTGTCCGTGAACCGGGGAAAACAATAATTCCCCGACGCGCCCATTCAGCGCATGCAGGTCGAGCTGCATACGGGCCCATTCATAGTCGGCGCGGTCGGCGAGCACGAACTTCAGTTGGTCGTTGGCGGTTAGCTGGGCCAGGTTTTCAAGCCGGTTGCGACTGTCCTCACCAGATCCAGGTGCCTTTAAATCCATCACCGTGGACACCCGCGGGTCGACACCGGCGATGTCGATCGCGCCACTGGTCTCGAGGTTGACCTCGAACCCAGCGTCACACAGCGCGCGCATGAGCGGCCATGCGTTCGGTTGTGCCAAGGGCTCGCCCCCGGTCACCGTGACGTAGCGCGGCTGGTAACTGGAGACCTCGGCAAGGATGTCATCGAGGCTGCGCACCGTGCCACCGTGAAAGCTGTATTCACTGTCGCACCAGGTGCACCGAAGCGGGCACCCAGTTAGACGCACGAACACCGTGGGCAGGCCCATGGTTCGCGTCTCGCCCTGGAGCGAATAAAAAATCTCGGTGATCCGTAAGGATTCAGCCATGGTGTCAGACCGCTAATTTAGTTGCTAAGCAGATCGCGAGCTTGGCTCGCTTCGCTGGAGTCCGGGGCCTGCTCGATCAGCTGCCCAAGGGTGATTTTGCCGTCCTCATCAAAGCCGTTGGCTAACTGCAAGCCACCCAGCTTCAAACGCGCCTGCTGCGCACGACGGTAGTCCGGGTGCTCCGTCAACAGCCGCGTGAACGCAGACATGGCCAGCTCGGCCTTGCCCTGGGCGTCATACACCTGAGCCAACCAGAACTGAGCATCCGCCTTCAGCTTACCGTTGGGGTAGCGCTGGGCGAATAACAACAAGGCGTCCCGCGCTTCGTCAAACTTGCGCTCGCGAATCAAGGCAAACGCCGCCTGGTATTCGTCCCCTTCCATCGCCGGATCGCCCAGCGCCACCGTGCTGACGGGGACAGCATCTGACTGGGCAGTGCTTGGGGTCACTGCGTCGGGATCCGAGGCCGCCGCGTCAGCGGGGCTGGACTGCAGCGCATTGATACGACCGTCCAGATCAAGGTAGCGGTTGCGGCCGTCCTGTTTTAGGGCGTCGATCACCTGCGCTTGCTCCTCGACCATGCCGCGCAGCATCTGTACTTCCTGCTGCATCAAGTCGAAGCGCTCGAGCAAATCGATTTGAAGGTCGCGTAGGTTGGATAAATCATCCGCCTGCGCGCCAAACGAAAAGGTCGCCGTTGCTAACGCAACGGCGACCCAATTTTGCTTTGGCATGAACTTAGTTGTAGATCAGTTCGACACGGCGGTTACGTGCGTAGCCGGCGTCGTCCTGAGACAGGCTCAAGGGGCGTTCTTCACCGTAGGATACGGTTTCGATTTGAGCGCTCGCAGCGCCCTGAACGATCAGGTAACGCTTAACGGCGTTCGCACGACGCTCGCCCAGAGAGACGTTGTAAGCACGCGTTCCGCGTTCGTCAGCGTGACCTTCCAAACGTACCGATGCGTCTGCATTGGCCGCCAAGTATGCCGCATGTGCCTGCAATGAAGCGCGCGCGTCTGACTTGATGCTGGACTGGTCAAAGTCAAAGAAGAACAGTGTATCCGCCGCAAACGCAGCGTCCTGGGCAGCTTGCAACTGCTCAGCTTTCATTTTCATTTGTTCGATTGCAGCAGTGGTGCCTGCAGAGGTGTCGCTCATGCTGCTAGCGTCGGTG